>NZ_JBEOMB010000082.1:0-104387 GCF_046000175.1 Rhodoplanes sp. SY1 | reverse complement strand
GGGCGGCGCCGCGGGCGGGGTCCCCACGACCGCAGGCGAGACGGCCGGGGGCGCGACCGTCTCGCGCACCGCATCCTCGCGCACCGCATCGTCGGTGACCGTGGCGGCGGGCGCGACGGGCTCGGGCGGAGCCGGGGTCGCGACCACGGTCGCGGCGGACGACGGTGGAGCGGGCGGCATCGACGGCTCGGCCGGAGCCGGCGGCGGAGGCGCCGGCGACGCCGCGACGCTCGGCGGCTCCGGCTCGACGGGCACCGGGACGGCCGGCACAGCGACGCTTGGCACAGCGACGCTTGGCACAGCGACGCTTGGCACAGCGACGCTTGGCGCCGCGACATTCGGCGCCGTGACATTCGGCGTAGCCACGGCCGGCGCCGTGACAACCGGCGCCTCAACGGTCGGGACCGCGACGGTCGGCGCGGCTGGGCCGGCGGCGTCGTCGCGAAGCAGATGCGCGCCGGCCAGGTAAGCGACCACGATGGCGGCCGACCAGGCGGCCGGGCGCCAGGGGCCTGGTCCCCACCCCTGCCCCCGCCCCGCTACACCGGACGAGGCGGCGGACGGGACCGCAGGCCCCTCGGTGGTCGCAGCGGACGACCGGCCGGTCCGGCCGAACAGGCTCCACCCGCGGCCGGTCGCCGGTCGCGCGCCGGCGCGGTTCGCCTGCCGCGGGCCGAGCCCGGTCTGCGCCGCGAAGTCGGCGAGGCTCGGCACCGCCTCGACATCGCCGGCACACAGCGCCGCGAAGGCGCGCGCCGCCGGCCGCAGCGGGCGCAGCCGGTCGAGCGCCGCGATCACGGCGGAGTGGCGCGGATCCTCGAAGTCGCCCTTGCGGAACAGGAGCCCGTTCTCGACCGCGTGCTCGGCATAGAGGCGCGGCGCCATGATCGCGGTCTGCAGCGCCAGATAGATGGCGATCGCCGAGAAGCGGTCGATGGTCGGGCCGAAGGCCTGCCGGCGGCGGCCGGGGTGCTGATAGTTCTGGTGGCCGCTCTCGACCGCCGGCCGCCCCGCCATGGCCGGGACGAACATGCCGTCGTAGTCGATCAGCCGCAGCCGGTCGGCGACCAGGATGTTGTCGTGCTGCAGGTCGCCATGGGCGAAGCCCTGCTGCTCGGTCGAGGCCGCGAAGGCGAGGATGTCGGCGGCGATCTTGCGCAGCGCCTCCGGCGTCTCGAGATTGGCGCTCACATAGGTGTCGAGCGGGACGCCGTTCGCCCAGTCCATCAGCAGGCCCGGATAGCGCACCCCCTCGATCTGCACGGCCTGCGGCAGATACTCGAAGCCGACGAACTGCGGCGGCGTGCGCTCGGTCAGGAACGCCGCGATCGCGGCGTAGCGGTCGGCGCGGTCCGGCACGTGGCGGGTGAACAGCTTCAGCGCCTTCGGCCGGCCGGTCGGGTCCTCCAGCGCGAAGGTCGCGGCGTAGTTGCCGGTGAACAGCACCGGCCGGTTGATCCGCTTCATGCGGCGGAACGTCAGGCCGGCGAGCCGCTGATGCACGAAGGCGCGCTTCGCGACGGCGAGCGAGTAGTCGTTGGCGGTCGGCCAGCCAGCCATGACGCTACCCGGTCTCGACGATCATGAGGGTCGTGTCGTCGCGCCGCAGCCGGCCCGCGGCGCGCTCCTCGATCACCAGATCGGCGAAGGCCGTCTCGCTCTCGATCGCCTGCAGGCGGGCGAGCCGCGCCTCGGTCTCGTCGAGCAGCCAGGCGCCGAGCGCGTCGGTCATCAGGCAGAACGCCGTCCGGGCGTGCGCGGCGTAGCGGCCGACCGTCCAGATGCCGGACTGATCGAGCAGATGCACCCCGTCGACGACATTGGTGTGATCGGCGGTCGAGAGCAGCACCGGCCGCCGCTCGAACTGCGCCGCCGAGGACAGCGGAAAGGACCGCACCAGCGTCGGCCTTGCGCCGGCTCCGTCGTCGGCGCCATGGCCGGCGCCGGCGACGGCCGCTGATCCCTCTCGCGTCCTTTCGGTGGCGCCTTCGGCGACGACGCAGATCGAGTCGCCGATCGCCTGGACGGCGTAGAGATGCTCCTTCGGCCACAGCATCAGGCCGACCAGCGCGGCGTAGCTGCCGCGCCGGTAGGCGTTGCGCCGGTAGGGCGGCCATTTGCGCATGTCGAAGGACTGCTCGTAGGTCGCCCGCGCGCCGGCGAGCAGCGTCCGGTCGAGCGGCGCGTGCGCCACGAAGGCGGCGGCGAGCGCCCGCGCCCACCGCCCGGAGGCGAACGATTCGGTCGCCCCGTCGCACACCGCAAACGCGGTCGCGGCCGCATTGGCCGCGAAGGCGTCCTCGTTCTCGGACGGCACCTCGGGTTCCTTGGGCACCGTCCAGGCACGAACCCGGCGCATCGTGTCACCCGGCCGTCAGGCCGGGCTCGCCTCCTTGGTCGGCTGCGCCGACGAGGGCTGCGCCGCCGTGGGCTGCGCTGGCGCGGGCTCCGCGGGCGCCGGGGCGGCCGGCTCGGCGTCGGCCGGCGCCACGTAGACGGGCGCGTTGGCCGGCCGGGTGCCGATCTGGAAGAAGTGCGCGATCGTGTCGGTGCCGGCCTTGAAGCCGAAGAAGCGCGAGGTCGCGGTCGTCTCGTAGGACTCGGCGACCGCCGGGCGCAGCGGCTCCGGGATCTCGCTCGACATCCGGAACAGCTTCTTGGCGTAGACGTCGGGCAGCGTCGCCTCGTCGGACGGGAACACGACCTCCTTGCCGGTCTCGCGGCTGACATGGAGATTGAACAGGAGCACGGCGCCGTCCCAGGTGGTGAGCGCCTTGATCTCGTTCGCCACCGGCTCCGGGTCGCCGTCGGTCGGCTCGCCGTCGGTGACGTGGAAGACGATCGGCGGGAACGAGGCGGGATGCTCCTTCACCCAGGCCGCGACGATGTCGCGGGTCTTCTTCAGCGCCTCGACCATCGGGGTGTCGCCGACCGCGACCGGCTCGAACCACACCTCGGATTCGACCTCCTCGTCGCGCATCTTGCCGTCCGGGTCCGGCACCTTGATGGTGACGGTCTCGATCCGCAGCGGCGCGTCGGCGACCCGCGAGATCGGCAGGAAGAAGTCCTCGGTGTCCTTCCAGACGTTGCGCACTTTGCCGTCCGAGTAGCCGAGCGCCGCGACATGGAAATAGTCGCGCACCTGCTCGTCGCCGCGCGTGCACTGGTTGACCAGCTCGCGCAGCGCATCGTTGACGCTGCGCGCCAGGAAGCCGGCCAGCGTCCGGCGGGTGTTGTTGAAGGCGTCGTTCATCGACGACGACTGATCGATCACGAACACGAAGGCCGCGGGATGCTTGCGGCTGATCTCGGCATCGTATGGCATGGCGGAATCTCGCGGTGGAGCGGCAATACCGCAAGCTGTACCACCGGGGCCGGAGGCGGTCGAGCCGCGCGCGGCCGCGGCCACGTCGATGGCAGCGCACCGGCCATCCGCACGCCGGCACCCGGCGGGGGGCCGGCCGGAGCGCCTTTTCGGCGATGCCCACCCAGCGGGGCCCCGGAACAGCAGCCGCTCTGGAAGAACTGTACGTGACCGTACGGCCGCGCCGGGGACCGGGAACGCGCCCAGCCCGGTCCGGTTCCCCCTGGACATCGCCCGGCCGCCACCGAACACAGGAGATCCTCATGCGCGTCGTCGAGAACACGGCCGGCCGTCTGGCCCTGCAGTCCAGCGGCTTCGCCAATGCCGTCACCTGCATCCTCGACAAGCCCGAGGGCACGGTGCGGGTGCAGCGCAAGGTGCTGCTGTGGCCGCGCACCCCGATCGAGGCGCCGCTCGACGCGGTCGAGGACGTCAGCATCAGCGAGATCAAGGATCCGGCCTCGGGCACGCGGCTCCACGTTCCGGTGCTGCACCTCGCCGAGGGTCGGCTGGTCTCGCTCTCCGCCTCCGACGAGGAGGTCGCCACCGAGGTGGTGGACACGATCCGTGCCTTTCTCGAAGCCGGTCGCGACGGCCGCGGCCCGGCGCGATCGCGCGGGTGACGGCTCGCGCGGGACATCGTGCCCGGTGTCGCGCCCGCCGGTTCCGGGCTAGTGTCGGCTCTCGATTCTCGCGTTCCGCCCGCCGAGCCCCGGCCGGGCGCCGCGCCGATTTCCGGCAGAGAGAGCCGTGCCGACCATCGATCCAAAGCGCTCGACCCTCGTGGTCGTCGATTTCCAGGACCGTCTGATGCCGGCGATCGCCGAGGCCGAGACCGCGATCGCCAACGCGCGCCGTCTGCTCGACGGCGCCGCCCTGGTCGGCATCCCGGTCGTGTTCACCGAGCAGAACCCGAAGGGGCTCGGCCGCACCGTCGCGGGGCTGCCGACCGCCGGCCATCCGGTGATCACCAAGCAGACCTTCGACTCGCTGCCGGCGCCCGGCTTCCTGGCGGCGCTGGCACCGGCTCATGCGGTGGTCGTGGTCGGCTGCGAGGCGCATGTCTGTGTCTGCCAGACCGTGCTGGGCCTGCTCGCTCGCAAGCGCCAGGTCTATGTGGTGCGCGATGCCGTCGGCTCGCGCGCCGCCGAGAGCAAGGAGACGGCGCTGCGCCGCATGGAGCGCCACGGCGCCGAGATCGTGACGACCGAGATGGTGCTGTTCGAGTGGGTGGAGTCGGCCGAGCACCCGAAGTTCCGCGAGGTCGCCCGGCTGGTGAAGTGAGGGCGCGGCGCGCCGGATCACATTCGCGCGTTTCGAAAACCTTCAACGTCGCAGATTCTTGAGGGGCGCGCGCCGGACCTCGGTGCCGGCGCCGGCATCGCCGAACCGTCACGGCCCTGCCCCGTTCCCTGACGATTGCCGCCCGCTTCCTCGCCGATCCTGGCAGCATCAACGATTCACGCTCGTCGGGGGGCTGAGCATGATCGTCCTGGACTGGATCGTCGCCGTGCTGGTCGGCGGCTTCGTCGCGGCTGCGGCCGTGGAGGCGCAGCTCTATCGCGACCGAAAAGGCCTGCCCGCCCGACCGCCGTCGGGCTCGGGCCGGGTGCCGGCGGCGCACGGCCTGTGGAGCGTCGCCGAGGCGGCCTGGATCGGGGCGCGCGGCCCGCAAGGCCCGGGGCAGCGCCGGCTCGGCGCCCCGGAGCGCGACCAGCCGGGCTTCGCGGCCGCCGGCACCTACGAGGTTCGTGTTCAGTGGACCCCGGACCGGGTGCCGTCGCGTCGACGCCGTCGGCGCTGAGCCGCCGCGACGCCGGCCCGGTTGGCAGCGCCGCAAAAATCTGGCATGGGAGCGCCGCCGAGGAGCCCCCGATGCACATCCGGATGTTCTGGTCGAAAATCCACCGCGCGACCATCACGCATGCCGACCTCCATTACGAGGGCAGCTGCACCATCGACGCCGACCTGATGGACGCCGCGAAGATCCTGACCAACCAGGAGCTTCACGTGTGGAACGTGACCCGCGGCACGCGCCTCGTGACCTACGCGATCGAGGGCGAGCGCGGCTCCGGCGTGATCTGCATCAACGGCGCCGCGGCGCACGGCAACAAGCCGGGCGACCTGGTGATCCTCGCGACCTTCGCCGACATGACGGCCGAGGAGGCGAAGCGCCACGTCCCGACCGTCGTCCAGGTCGACGCCGAGAACCGCATCGCCCACATCCGCGACGAACTCCCCGGCCCGGCGCTGCGCGCGATCTGATTCTTTTCGGCTCCGTAGGGTGGGCAAAGGCGCGCGAGCGCCGTGCCCACGCCGTCTCACGTCGATAAGGCGGACGCCGACCGCGTGGGCCCGCCGTTCCGGCGCGCCCACCCTACAGCCGCGGCCCGACGCCCGACCACATTCCCCCGGCCGGAATTCGGCCCGTCACGACGTCGCTTGCCGCCGCTCCGCAGCCTCCGCCACCGTCCGCGACGGCCGGACACATCGCGAAATCTCCCCGCCCCGGCCGCGATCCGACACCGCTACCGCCGGAGTTGCCGGCGACAGTGGCATGGTTAACGGAACATGACTCGTTCGGGGGGACAGAGCATGATCGAGCTGCATTGGATGACGTTGTCGCTGGTCGGCGCCTTCGTGGGGCTTTCGGCGCTGGCCTGCATCGTCGAATGGCGCTGGCTCGCGGCGGAGACGCGGCCGGGGGCCGGGTCGAGCCGGGCGTGACGCCGCGCGGGCGCCGCACGCCCGCGTCTCTCTGGGGCACCACGATGGATGATGCAGCTCTCACCGTATGAGGCTGCGTGCCCCGGACGAGGCGCGTCGGGCCGAAGGCCCGATGCGCCGCAGAGCCGGGGCCCAGGGGCGGCACGACGGGCGGCACGACGGGCCACACGACGGTCCACACGAGGGGTCGTGCGACGGGCAGCCCGACAACCGCCTCGGATGATCGCCCCTGGGTCCCGGTTCGCGGCGCGTCGCGCCCGGGACACGGGAGATCAGCCGCCGGTGCCGTTTCCGTTGCCGTGTCCGTTGCCGTTGCCGTTGCCGTTCTCGCCGTTCTCCTCGGCCTCGCCTTCGGAGAGGCGCTCGACCGAGACGACGCGCTCGCCCTCGGCCGTGTCGAACACGATCACGCCCTGGGTCGAGCGGCCCTTGATCGAGATCTCCGACACGCCGCAGCGGATGAGCTGGCCGCCGTCGGTGACCAGCATGAGCTGGTCGCTCTCCTCCACCGGGAACGACGCGACGAGCTTGCCGATGCGCGGCCGGATTCCGGCGCGGGTGCGGTTGTCCATGGCGACGATGCCTTTGCCGCCGCGGCCCGTGATCCGGTACTCGTAGGACGAGGTGCGCTTGCCGAAGCCGCGCTCCGACACGGTGAGGACGAACTGCTCGGCCGCCGACAGCGCGACGTAGCGCTCCTCGCCGAGCTGAATGTCGGCGCCGCTCGTCTCCTCGCCCTCCTCGGGCGCGCCCGCCTCGGCGTCGGCCTCGGCGTCGGTGCCGCGGCGCACCGCCATGGCGCGCTTGAGATAGGCCTCGCGCTCTTCGCCGCTCGCGTCGACATGGCGCAGGATCGACAGCGAGATCACCTTGTCGTCGCGGTCGAGCGCGATGCCGCGCACGCCCATCGAGGTGCGGCCGGAGAAGACGCGCACGTCGGTGACGGGGAAGCGGATGCACTGGCCGATCGCGGTGGTGAGCAGCACGTCGTCGCGCTCGGTGCAGATCTGCACGTCGACGATCGCCTCGCCCTCGTGGCCCGTGTCGGCGTCGAGCTTCATGGCGATGATGCCGGAGCGGCGCACGTCGGAGAAGTCGGAGAGCTTGTTCCGCCGCACCGTGCCCGAGGTCGTGGCGAACATCACGTCGAGCTCGGCCCAGGTCGTCTCGTCCTCGGGCAGCGGCATGATGGTGGTGATGCGCTCGTCCTGCTCGAGCGGCAGCAGGTTGATCATCGCCTTGCCGCGGGCGTTCGGCGCGGCGAGCGGCAGCCGCCACACCTTCTCCTTGTAGACCCGGCCGCGCGACGAGAAGAACAGCACCGGCGTGTGGGTCGAGGCGACGAACAGTCGGGCGACGAAATCCTCCTCGCGGGTCTGCATGCCGGAGCGGCCCTTGCCGCCGCGGCGCTGCGCCCGGTAGGTCGACAGCGGCACCCGCTTGACGTAGCCGAGATGCGAGACGGTGACGACCATGTCCTCGCGCTGGATGAGGTCCTCGTCCTCCATCTCGCCATCCTGGTCGAGGATGACGGTTCGGCGCGGCGTCGCGTATTTCTCGCGGACCTCCAGCATCTCGGTCTTCACGATCGACTGGATGCGGGCCCGCGACCTGAGAATGTCGAGATAGTCGGTGATCTCGGCGGCGAGCTTGTCGAGCTCGTCCTTGATCTCGTCGCGACCCAGCGCGGTGAGTCGCTGCAGGCGCAGATCCAGGATCGCGCGCGCCTGCGCCTCGGAGAGCCGGAACGTGCCGTCCTCCTGCACCTTGTGGCGCGGGTCGTCGATCAGCTCGATCAGCGGCAGCACGTCGGCGGCCGGCCAGTCGCGCCCCATCAGGGCCTCGCGCGCCTCGTTGGCGTCGCGCGAGGCGCGGATCAGGCGGATCACCTCGTCGATATTGGCGACCGCGACGGCGAGGCCGACCAGCACATGGGCGCGATCGCGCGCCTTGCCGAGCAGGAACTTGGTGCGCCGCTTCACCACCTCCTCGCGGAACGCGATGAACGCGTTGAGGAGGTCCTTGAGCGACATCACCTGCGGGCGGCCGCCGTCGAGCGCCACCATGTTGCAGCCGAAGGTCGATTGCAGCGGGGTGAAGCGATAGAGCTGGTTGAGCACCACGTCGGCGACGGCGTCGCGCTTGAGCTCGATCACCACCCGGTAGCCGTCGCGATCGCTTTCGTCGCGCAGATCCGCGATGCCCTCGATGCGCTTCTCCCGCACCAATTCGGCGATCTTCTCCACCATGGTGGCCTTGTTCACCTGGTAGGGAATCTCGGTGACGATGATCGCCTCGCGCTCCTTGCGGATCGTCTCGATCTCGGCCTTGCCACGCATCACGATCGAGCCGCGGCCGGTGTGGAAGGCCGACCGAATTCCGGCCCGGCCCAGGATCACGCCGCCGGTCGGAAAGTCCGGCCCCGGCACGATCTTGATCAGGTCCTCGATGCCGAGCGCCGGATCCTCGATCAGGGCGACGGCGGCGTCGATCACCTCGCCGAGATTGTGCGGCGGGATGTTGGTCGCCATGCCGACCGCGATGCCGCCCGCCCCGTTGACCAGGAGGTTCGGGAAGCGCGCCGGCAGCACCGACGGCTCCTGCTCGTTGCCGTCGTAGTTCGGCCGGAAGTCGACCGTGTCCTTGTCGATGTCCTCGAGCAGCGCCATCGCCGGCCGGGCGAGCCGGCACTCGGTGTAGCGCATGGCCGCCGCCGGATCGCCGTCGACCGAGCCGAAGTTCCCCTGCCCGTCGATCAGCGGCAGGCGCATGGAGAAGTCCTGCGCCATGCGCACCAGCGCGTCGTAGATCGCCGAGTCGCCGTGCGGGTGATACTTACCCATGACGTCGCCGACGACGCGCGCCGACTTGACGTACTTGCGGTCCGGCAGATGCCCCTGCTCGTGCATCGAGTAGAGGATGCGGCGATGTACGGGCTTGAGCCCGTCGCGCGCATCGGGGAGCGCGCGCGACACGATCACGCTCATCGCGTAATCGAGATAGGCGCGCTTCATCTCGTCGGAGATGGAGACGGGGCGAATGTCCGATGGGCTCGAAGGCCCGGTCGGACCCGTGCTGCCCGGCGGGGGTGTGTCGTTGTCGGCCAAGTGCGGAGAATCCCGGCGAATCCGTTGCCCTCTAGATAGTCCATCGCGGCTGCGAAAGCCAGTTCTGCGGGACGCGGCGCACCGATATCTTTCGCTTTGTTTATAAGCGTTTAGCTGGGGCGCACGCGGTTCGGGCGACAATCCTGTGACGCGATGCGGCCGGACGGCCGCGCGAGAGGCGCGATTGATCCCTTGTCCCCTGCAACGCCACCAACCAGATTTCCTGAGGTTATCAAGCCGCGCTACCCTGGGGCGCACCGCACCATTCCCACCCTCACTGCGAGCCGAGCGTGTTGTCTTGAGCCTAACCATTGACCTCGGCGTACAATCCTCCGAAAAGGCTCCTTATACTTTCCAAAGCACAAGCATCATCCTGCAACAGTTTGAGCACAGCAGCTTGGAATGCGCCACGGTCTTTCATCTTAAGACCTTCCACAACACGATCGAATGCCGAACTTTTACGGAGGGGATATCTCGTTAACAAACCTTCCCAATTGTTCGCAGAAATCAAGGCATCGAAGCGTTCTCCTTCTGTCGCGCGAAGAGACTGAACGTCTACCTCGACCTTAATTAGGGAGACTTCTGCTCGTAGATGCGAGCGATTCGGCAATTCACTAAGGATTTTTTTCCGCACCACCCGAAGAACGGCATCCTCAACAAGGTGATCTCGCTTAATACTAGCGGCATTTACGGCCGCTTGGACCGCCGCGGCACCGAGCACGCCGGGGTCTTCGCCTAACAAATCAGCTTGGCGCGCCGCAATCTTCGCAATTAAAAAGGGATGATAATAAAGCGACTCTACAGAATAATATGGTAGCGCCCACACGCCCGCCTGCCTCAAACGCGCAATATCTTCGGGTGCCCGCTGGTCATTATCAACTATACCCCAGACAGCAATCCAATGCACCTCGTCAGCACCTCGCAGACCGCGAACAGAATACTCTACATCCCGACAGCTTTCCTTTGGCACGATTGAAACATCCGGAAATACAATATTGTAAAACGGCGCATCCAAACTGCTTTTTGTGCCCTCTACGAAAACCATCTTCCGGCGAGATCCTAAAATGTCACTCTTTAAGTCATCGTCTATTCCCGCTCCCGGAGGCAACAAATCTGCACTCCAGGCGGTCACCCTCTGTCCGTGGTAAACACAACCCCGCACCAGAAGAACAGATGCGGCAGGCGTATCGAGAGGCAATGCGAGCTCGTGAGTCGAGACAACAAAAACACAATCATTACGATAACCGAAAAGATATCTCAATAAGGGGGAAATGATGGATCGGTGCAAATGACGCTCAGGCTCGTCGACTAAAATTAAAGAATTTGATTTCGCCGTGAGCACATCGGCTGCTATAAGAAATGCATTGCGCTCTCCATCCGAGAGTTCAGCTACACTGTATTTATCACCCCCATTCTTCTGAGCAACTACCTTTTGCCCAGCTTCAACGCTGATCTCTATGCTCAAATTCGATAAGCGCACAAGCTCGTTAATGATCTGAATCGGAGAGGGATTTCGAGCCTCCTCCTGCGCGACCTCAAGATTTCTCTCCCTTACTAATCTTGCAATTTTACGCTCCTGCATAGCGTCGGCATCGATTAGATCAAAAATGGCCATACCGGCGCGACCAGATGGATTCCACTCTCGATAGCGAGCATGAAGCTGAGCATCCTGACTTCTGTAGTTGCGCTCTAGATCCTCGCGGTTCCGGGGTGTCATATCCAATGTGTTGGACTCAAACCACGTTTGCCGATGAGCTGAGATACGTCGAGCAACGGCTTGGTGCTGTCCAAACAAGAGCGAAATTAGGCTAGATTTGCCGGTGCCGTTAGCACCAAGCAGGTACAGGACATCGCCATTATGGAGGCTAAAATTAATAGCGTCCCCGGCGGCGCTCGGAATGGAAAATTCAAGATGATTCGTCATCCCTTCATGCTAATAGATCTTCTCGCAACTTCACCGGCGAATCTCATCAGGTACACTCCGGCGCCGAGTACGGCACTAAATGGATCTCGATTTTCTCCTCTCCGCGGCCGTCACGCTGTTCGTGGTGGTCGATCCGCTCGGGCTCGCGCCGGCCTTTCTGGCCGTCACTGAGGGGCTGCCGGCGGCGGCGCGCACGCGGGTGGGTCTCCGCGCGACGCTGATCGCCGTCGTGGTGCTGGTCGGGGCGGCGCTCGCCGGTGAGTGGCTGCTGCACCATCTCGGCATCGGCCTGCCGGCCTTCCGGATCGCCGGCGGGCTCCTGTTGTTCGCCGTCGCCTCCGAGATGGTCCTGGGGGTGCGCATCGAGCGGCAGTCGCGCGAGGCCGAGCAGGCGATCGAGGAGCGGGTCCGCCACGTCGCCGCCTTCCCGCTGGCGATCCCGCTGATGGCCGGCCCCGGCGCCCTCACGGCCGCGATCCTGCTCGCCGGCCAGGCCGGCAGCCTCGCCCGGCTCGGCCTGCTGATCGGCGTGATCGTCGTCGTCTGCGCGCTCTGCCTCCTGGTGTTCCGCTTCGCCGGACGGCTGTCGCGGTTCCTCGGCATCACCGGCAATGTCGTGCTGTCGCGCCTGCTCGGGGTGCTTTTGGCCGCGCTCGCCGTGCAATACGTGATCGACGGGGCCAAGGCCGTGTGGGGGTGAGAAGGCGCCCGCCGGATCCCGTGGCACGTCACCCGTAGCCCGCATGGAGCGCAGCGGAATGCGGGGTCGTCGCGGGAGGTTCGGTCGGGGCAATCCCGCGTTCCGCTGCGCTCCACGCGGGCTAAGGCGCTGCCACTAACCGGCCTGCCGGTCCCGCGCGCTCTTCAGGCCCGAGACGAAGCGGGCGAGCGTGCGCGACGTCACCCCGCGCGGGATCATCGCCTCGATCAGCGAGAAGACGCCGCGGCGGGCGACGGCGCGCTCCAGCGCGGCGGCGAGATCCTTGCGGGTCGAGACCCGCTCACCATGGCCGCCGAGCGACGGCGCAGCCGCCGCGAAAGTCCAGTCGGACAGGTCGTTGAACTTCGATTCCGGTTGAAAGACCCGGAGCATCTCCCAGCTCGCATTGTTGAAAACAATCACGATCGGATCGAGGCCGTAGCGCCGGCAGTTGCCCAGCTCCCAGCCGGTCATCTGGAAGGCGCCGTCGCCGACCAGGATCAGCGGCCGCGTCCCGGTCGCCGCCGCGACCCCGATGCCGGCCGGCACGCCGAACCCCATGCCGGCGTAGTAGCCGGGCGCGGCCAGCGCCGTGTTGTCGATCTCCATGGCCGTGAACAGGCAGTCGCCGATGTCGGAGGCCATCGGCATCGGGCCGTGGCGGTCGAACAGATCGTTGAGGGCGGTCGCGATGTCGGTGGGGGCGAGCGGCCGGTCGTCGGCGACGAGGCCGCGGGGATAAGCCTCGAAGGGCGGCAGGCTCCGCGGCTTCGGGGCGACGTCTCCTTCGGTGCGGCCGAGCAGCGCCGTGACCAAGTCCTCGATCGGCAGGTCCGGATAGACGTGATGGCCGACCCGCACGCTCCGGTCGATCGCCAGCACCGTGTGGCGCCAGTCGAAGCGCTTCTCCGACAGCGCGAAATTGGTGTCGCACAGGATCACGCCGAGAAGCAGGAGGGCGTCGGCATCCTCGACCAGGCGGGTCACGGCGGGGTCGCCGGCACTGCCCAGATACGTCCCGCGCAGCACGTCGGGCGCCTGCTGCAGCAGGCCCCGTCCCATGAAGGTCGTCACCACCGGGATGCCGAGCCGGCGCGCCAGTGTCGCCACGGCGGCCTCGATGCCGTAGCGGCGGACCTCGACGTCGACGACGATCACGGGCGACGCCGCACGGCCGAGCAGCGCGACGATCTCGGCCGCGCATTCGGCGAGCGCGTCGGCCTCCGCGGGGCGCGGCGGCAGCACCGGCACGGGCGCGACCTCCACGTCGACCATGTCGCGCGGCAGCTCGATATAGACGGGCAGCGAGCGCTCGCGGGCGCTCCGCAGCACCCGGGCGATCTCGTGCGGCGCGGTCGCCGGATCGTCGAGCACGGCCTGGTCGCAGGTGATCTCGCGGAACACCGCGAATTGGGTGTCGACACTGCGCGCCTGGTGATGCAGCAACAGGCCGCTCGCCCGCTCGCGCGCCCCCGGTGCGCCCGCGACGACGACGACGGGCGAGCGCTCCGCATAGGCGCCGGCGACCGCGTTGACGACGTTGAACGCCCCCGCCCCGTAGGTGACCACCGCGACCCCGATACCGGACCGGTAGCGCGCCGCCGCGTCCGCCGCGAAGCCGACGGCCGGCTCGTGGCTCAACGTGAAGCACGGCAGGATCGCCGTCTCCTCGACGATCTTGAAGAACGGCAGGACGAAATCGCCCGGGATGCCGAACAGCTCGCGGGCACCGTGGTCCTTCAGGCCCTGCAGGAGGGCGGTCGCGAGTCTCGGCATTCCGGGCTCCTCGGGCGCGGTCTTGACGCCCCGCCGGCGACTGCGCACGGAGACTCGGAAGCGTCACGCCCAAATCAGGAGAGCACGTTTCGGGCCACGCCGGGAGCCGCCGACCCGGCGACTGCACCGGGCCGGCCGAGACACGAGACCGTCAGTTCAACGCCTGCGCCATGTCGAGGTGATGCTTGAGCGCGGGCAGCGTGGTGTCGGCCCACTGCTTCAGCTCGGGATTGTCGCCGCTCCGAGCATAGGCCTGGAACAGCGCCACGGCGTCGCGGTGAGCATCACGCTGCATCTTGATATAGGCGTCCCGGAACGCCGCGCCGTCCAGGGCACGGAGCTGATCGACCTTGGCCCGGTGGGCGGCATCGAGGTCGGTCGGCAGAGTCGCATCGATCTTGGCGCTCTCCCGCAGGCCGCGCAGTTCGTCCGCGGTCTTGAGGTGGGCGAGGATCATCTGGTCGGCGAAGTCGAGCTCGCCCGGATTGGTCTTGGCGCGGGCGATCCGGCTCGTCTCGATCTCGAACAGGTTGCCGATCGCGGCCTTCTGGACGAACTCGGCGGTCGGGATCGGAGCTGTCGCGGCGCCGGACGACGCCTCGGCCCGCTGGGACGCGGTGCCGAGCACCGCCCCGACCGACGCCGCGGTGGGCATGTCGCCCACGCCCGGACCACGGCTCCACAGCGCAAACAGCACGAATGCGAGCCCGGCGACGAACAGCACGTAGATGTTGTAGTCGCGCGTCGGCCGCGGCCGGGCCTGAGAAAGATCGGTCATGTGGTCCCTCCGATGAATTCGGGAGTCGCTGCCCGCCGTCGCGGCCCGCCGCGATCCCTCGCTGCCGGAGGAAGTGGCGTTTGTACCTCCCGGTTCCCGCCGCGACGACGCGGCGGCCGGATTTTTGGCCGCGGCGTTTCGCCCCGTCATCGCGGGGCGAGCAGCCGGGCGGGAGCGCGATCAGTCGAGCTTCTCGGCCATGCCGAGATGCTGCTTCAGCTCCGGCAGCGTCTTCTCGGCCCACTGCTTCAGCTCGGCATTGTCGCCGCTCTGCGCATAGGAGGTGAACAGCGCCACGGCGTCCTGATGGGCCTGCACCTGCATCTGCTGGTAGGCCTTCTCGAACGCGTCGCCGGAGAGCCCGCGCAGCTGCTCGAGCTTCTGGGTGTGCGCCTGATCGAGCCCGGTCGGCACCTCCGCCTGCACCTTGCCGCTCTGGACGAGGCTCTTCAGCTCGTTCGAGGTCTTGGTGTGGGCCTGGATCATCGTGTTGGAGAAAGCGCGCCCTTCGCGGTCCGCCTTCTCGCGGGCGAGCTGGCTCGACTGGATCTCGAACATGTCGCCGAGCGCCGCCCGGCGGACAAAATCGGCGGTCGACACGCCGGCCGTGCCGGCCGGCGCGGCGCCGGTCGTCTGGCTCTGGCCCGTCGTCTGAGCCTGGCCGGTCGTTTGCCCGGCGTGCGGCATGCCACCCTGCTGGTGGCCCGGTTGGGCGGTCTGGCCCTGCCCCAGGGTTCCGGCGGGCGGCGCCGGCTGGTTGCCGGTGGTGGGCGGCACGGGCCCCGGGCCGGCGGGGTTGCCGAGCTGCTGGGCGATGGACGGCGTGCCGGAGAGCGCCAGCACGGTGGTGAGAAGCAGCAGTTTTCGCATCGGGTCGGCCTCGTCTGGACGAAGGCGCGGGGTCGCGCCCCCTCTGTCCGGGGCCAATCCAGGATGCATCCGTCAGTTCCGACACCACCCTGCGATGGTGGCGCGCGCGGTGCCGCACCGGAGGCCGGCACCGGCGTCCTCCGGTGTCATCGGCTCAGCTCACCGCAGTCCGTCCGGAGAGCATCGTCTGTTCGGACCGACCAGGCGGGGCGCATGCCGCGCCGCCTCGGGTCCGACTCGTCTCAGAACGGGATGTCGTCGTCGAGATCGTCGCGGCGCGACGAGGCGGCCGGCGCCGGCCGGCGCTCGCGGCTCGGCGCGGGACCGCTGGCGCCGAAGTCGTCGCCGCCCTGCTCGTAGCCGCCGCCACCGCCGCCGCCCTCGCCACGGCCGTCGAGCATCGTCAGCACCGAGTTGAAGCCCTGCAGAACGACCTCGGTCGAGTACCGGTCCTGGCCGGACTGATCCTGCCATTTCCGCGTCTGGAGAGCGCCTTCGATGTAAACCTTCGCGCCCTTCTTCAAGTACTGCTCGGCCACCCGGCAGAGCCCCTCGTTGAAGATGACCACGCGATGCCACTCGGTCTTCTCGCGCCGTTCGCCGGACGCCTTGTCGCGCCAGGTCTCCGACGTCGCGATGCGCAGGTTGGCGATCGGGCGTCCGTCCTGGGTGCGGCGAATCTCCGGGTCGGCCCCGAGATTGCCGATGAGAATGACTTTGTTGACCGAACCCGCCATGCGCCTCTCCACTCCTTACGACGCTTCGCCTTGGAACCATATGGGACGCCGCCGGCCACAGACGGGCCGGGCGCGTCGCGGAGCGCGCCACACCCTACCCTTTATCGACACCGCAACAAGCCGGCGACGCGGCTTGTCCACACGTCGATGTTCCTCGTATGTTCTTTTAGCGCCACGCTGTTGCTGAGGCAAGCCGGGGCACCCTTGCAGCACCGCAACGCGGCATCCGATCACGGGAGCGTGAACGATCACGGGAGCGTGAACACGGTGGCCGAACCGGGAGCCGAACACGCAGCCAGGCGCCGCGCGGCTGCCTCGAAACGAACCCACACGGAGGTGACTTCATGCGGCATTTCAGGACGTTCATGCACCCTGGATCGGGGCGACGCCGAGCCGGATCGTGGCATGGCTTAACCCGAATAGGAATGCCACAAAGCTGCCACAACTCCACGTTCCCCGACGCTGTGGCATAATTGTCACCACGGCCCTGGCGATTCCTCCTAGTTTCCGCCTCGGGACTTCGGTGTTTCTTCTCGGAAGGAGGGGCCGTTTATGAAGAAGATCCTGCTCGCTACTGTTGTTGCGTTCGGCTTTGCCGGCGCTGCTTCGGCCGCGGACCTGCCGGCGCGCATGCCGGTGAAGGCGCCGCCGGTCATCGCTCCGGTGTTCTCGTGGACCGGCTGCTACATCGGCGGCTACGTCGGTGGCGCGTGGTCGGCCGATGACGCGACCGCGTATCCCTACACCTCGGGCGTCGCGACGTCGTTTCCGGGCTACGCCTACAATGTCGACTCGAGCTTCATCGGCGGCGGCACGCTGGGCTGCAACTGGCAGCCGGTCGGCTCGCCGTTCGTGCTCGGCCTCGAGGGCGAAGTCGGCTATCTGAGCCTCGAAGGCTCGGCCTACGATCCTATCGCGGGAGCCGGCTACTATGCCTCGAGCAAGGCCGGCGACTGGTACGGCATGATCACCGGCCGTCTCGGCTACTCGTGGGATCGCGCCCTGCTCTACGTGAAGGGCGGCGTGGCCTTCGTCGACGTCGAGAGCACCTACACGATCCCGACGGGCTCGATCTCGCTCAGCGATACCGTGGCTACCTGGACGGTCGGCGGCGGCCTTGAGTGGGCCTTCGACATGAACTGGAGCATCAAGGCCGAGTACATGTATATCGGCCTCGACGAGACCCACACGGGATGCGTGTCGACGCTTGCTCGCGGCTGCTTCTCGCAGGACGTCGGCGGCATCCACACCGCCAAGGTCGGCCTGAACTACCGCTTCGGCGGCTTCGGCGCTCCGGTCGTCGCGAAGTACTGAGCCTTTCGACATTCTGTCGAGCGGAAGCCCCGGGGAAACCCGGGGCTTTTTGCTGTTCGGGACGGCCGCCGCACGGGCCCGCCGACCGGAGCGGATCGCGGGTCGCCGGAGCCGGTCCACGCATCACCCCTGCCGAGTCACGCGTTCCCTGCCGGTCGATGAAGATCCCTCCTCGCCGTCCTGGGCACCCGAAACGGCTGTCCAGATCATCGGCGGGTCACGTCCTGCTTCGTCCGCTGCGGCCACGCGACTCGCCGGCCCACGTGTTCGAACACGGAGACGTCGAAACTGTTATCGAGGTAATTAATAACCTAAATGTCGGCCAACGAACAAAGGCGATTGTCTCGCGGTGGTATTCGACGGCTTTTTCTTTTAAGTAACGGAATGTCTTGTTGCCTTTATGTCACCCTCGGGATGCGTATTCGTCCTAAGCTTTCTTCATCGATACCAACCAACGGGGGGTCATCATGAAGAAGCTCCTTCTCGCGACGGCGGCGATCCTGGCGACGGGCGCCATGGCACAAGCCGCCGACCTGCCGGCCCGGATGCCGGTCAAAGCACCGCCGGTCGTCGCTCCGGTGTTCTCGTGGACCGGCTGCTACATCGGCGGCTTCGCCGGCGGCGCGTGGAGCGCCGACGACAACGTCAACACCACCTACAGCACGGTCGTTGGGTTCCCGACGCGCGCCTACGGCTACAGCAGCGACTCGAGTTTCATCGGTGGCGGCACGCTGGGCTGCAACTGGCAGCCCGCGGGCTCGCCTTTCGTGCTCGGCCTGGAGGGCGAAGTCGGATACATCAGCCTCGAAAGCTCCGCTTTCGACCCGACGATCCCTCCGGCCCTCGGTTCGATCGTGTCGTCGACCAAGGTCGGCGACTGGTACTCGATGGTCACGGGCCGGCTCGGCTATTCGTGGGACCGGGCGATGATCTACGTGAAGGGCGGCGTCGCGTTCGTCGACGTCGAGACCGCGATCGGCGCCACCTTCCCGGCTACCGTTCCGGGCGGGCCGGCCGCGGCTTTCGCCGGCGCCGTCTCGGACACCATCGCGACTTGGACGGTCGGCGGCGGCATCGAGTGGGCCTTCGACATGAACTGGAGCATCAAGGCCGAGTACATGTATATCGGCCTCGACGAGACCCAGACGCTGTGCGGAGGCGGGGTCGTCGTGCCGACGACCACCTGCTTCAGCAACGACATCGGCGGCATCCACACCGCCAAGGTCGGCCTCAACTACCGCTTCGGCGGCGGCGCCCCGCTGGTCGCGCGCTACTGACCGGCGGCGCCGCGGAGCTTCGCGACACCGAACGTCCCGATCCCGAAGGGTCGCCACGCCCCGCTCCGCGACACCGAACCGCCACGACGGAACCAAGGCCCCGGGCACGCCCGGGGCCTTTTCGCGAGACCGGTCCCGGATGGTGGTGTCGCAGCCGCGGCAGGCCGCGAACATTTCGGTGGCGCCTGGCGCCTGCGGAACGATCGACGCCCGGTCGGGCTCGGTCGCCGCGCCTAGTCCAATCGGTATCGCCGATCCCCAAAGTCTTGTCCCGATGAGATTCTTGTTCTTTCAGTGCGACCCGGCGGGCTAGCCGTATGAGTGCACGGTCAACAATCGATGCACTCGAGGTTGTGGCGTAAATGTCACCATCCACAACCTGAATCGCGATACGGTACGGCATCGCTTCAATGAGAGGGGGGTTCTCCATGAAGAAGCTTCTGCTGGGTACGGTCGCTCTGATCGCGATCGCCGGGACTGCGAGCGCCGCCGACCTTCGGATGCCCGTGAAAGCTCCTCCGGTCATCGCTCCGGTGTTCTCGTGGACTGGCTGCTACATCGGCGGCTACGTCGGCGGCGCGTGGGCTGGAAACGACGCTGCCGCTTACGACTACGGTGTGTCGGGCGTCGCGAACGGCTTCGCCAATTCGGCCTACAATAACTTTTACGATCATGGCTGGTCGTACAAGCACGATTCGAGCTTCATCGGTGGCGGCACGGTGGGCTGTAACTGGCAGCCGGTCGGTTCGCCGTGGGTGCTCGGCCTCGAAGGCGAGATTGGCTACATGAGCATCTCGGGGTCCGCTATCGATCCCGTTGCGCGGAACGCCGCTGGCCTTGGCTTGGACACCGTTGCGAGCAGCAAGATCGGTGACTGGTACGGCATGATCACTGGCCGGCTCGGCTACGCGTTTGATCGCGCGCTCATCTATGTCAAGGGCGGCGTGGCCTTTGTGGATACCGAGTGGTCGGTGGTTGACGGATGCACGACCGGGACTTGCAGCCCGTGGACAGTCAATGCCGGTGGCAGTTCCACCAAGGCAACCTGGACGGTCGGCGGCGGCCTCGAGTATGCGTTCGACATGAACTGGAGCATCAAGGCCGAGTACATGTTTATCGGCCTCGACGAGACCGAAACCAGCTGCGGCACGGCCGTCGGGCCGACGGCGAACCCGTTCTGCTTCAGCCACGACCTGCCCGGCATCCACACCGCCAAGGTCGGCCTGAACTACCGCTTCGGCGGCGCGCGCTACTGATCGCCGCGCTCTGACGGCTGCTCCGGTCCCAGTGGGAGCCCCGAACCTCGGTTCGGGGCTTCTGCTGTTTCGGGGGGCTGTTTCGGGGGGCCCGCCCCAATGAACCACCGCTGGACCGCGCCGGCGGCGCGATCGTATCGCCGTCGAATGCGATCGCTGTTGACAACCGCCGGGGTGCTGGCGAAACCGCTCCGTTCTCATTAAGTTCTGGTGCGCGGCGCGACGGCCGGCCTTCCGACCCGGGCTTCGCGCACCATATCCTGCACGTCGCAGCGTGCAGATCCTCGCGTGAACGTCTCCACCCCCGTGGGCCGGGTTCCGTACCGCCCGACACTGACCGAACCCGGTGACCGATGGCCGATCTGTTCGACAAGCCGCGCCGCCCCGACGGGCGGGTGATCTCCATCCGCGGCGCCCGCGAGCACAACCTCAAGAACGTCGACGTCGACCTGCCGCGCGACAAGCTCGTCGTCTTCACCGGCCTGTCGGGCTCGGGAAAATCGTCGCTCGCCTTCGACACCATCTATGCCGAGGGGCAGCGCCGCTACGTCGAGTCGCTGTCGGCCTATGCGCGCCAGTTCCTCGAGATGATGCAGAAGCCGGACGTCGACCAGATCGACGGCCTCTCGCCCGCCATCTCGATCGAGCAGAAGACCACCTCCAAGAACCCGCGCTCGACGGTCGGCACCGTCACCGAGATCTACGACTACATGCGCCTCCTGTGGGCGCGGGTCGGCGTGCCCTACTCGCCGGCGACCGGCCTGCCGATCGAGAGCCAGACCGTGTCGCAGATGGTCGACCGGGTGATGGCGCTGCCGGAGGGGACGCGGCTCTATCTGCTGGCGCCGCTCGTGCGCGGCCGCAAGGGCGAGTACAAGAAGGAGCTGGCCGAGCTCCTCAAGAAGGGCTTTCAGCGGGTCAAGATCGACGGCGCCTACCACGAGATCGCCGCGGCGCCAGCGCTCGACAAGAAGTTCAAGCACGACATCGACGTGGTGGTGGACCGCATCGTCGTGCGCCCCGACATCGCGACGAGGCTCGCCGAATCCTTCGAGACGGCGCTTAAGCTCGCCGACGGCATCGCCGTGGTGGAGTTCGCGGACAAGCCGCCCGCTGCACTGCCGGTGGCCGCATCCTTCGAGACGCGCTCTTCGAGCGCTCCTCAGGATGAGGGGCGGGGTGGGAGCGACGGGAAGCGCGGCAAGAAGGCCCTTTCCCCTCGTCCTGAGGAGGCGCGAAGCGCCGTCTCGAAGGACGCGGCCGAGGCGCCGGCCAAGAGCGGCGACGCCAAGACGACCAAGCTCGCCGCGGCCGCGGCCTCGGACGCCAACCGGCTGGTGTTCTCCGAAAAGTTCGCCTGCCCGGTGTCGGGCTTCACGATCTCCGAGATCGAGCCGCGGCTGTTCTCGTTCAACTCGCCGCACGGCGCCTGCCCGGCCTGCGGCGGCCTCGGCCTCGACCAGAAGATCGACCCCGACCTCGTGGTGCCGGACCGCGGCGTGTCGCTCAAGCGCGGCGCCGTCGCGCCATGGGCGAAGTCGTCGTCCCCCTATTACGGGCAGACGCTCGAGGCCTTGGCGAAGCACTACCGCTTCACGCTCGACACGCCGTGGAAGGATTTGCCCAAGCGCGCCCAGGAGGCGATCCTGTACGGCTCCGGCGAGGACGAGATCAAGTTCGTCTACGACGACGGCATGCGGGCCTACACGACCCACAAGCCGTTCGAGGGCGTCGTCAACAATCTGGAACGGCGCTGGCGCGAGACCGACAGCGAGTGGGCGCGCGAGGAGATCTCGAAATATTTCACCGCCATCCCGTGCGCCTCGTGTGACGGTCACCGGCTGAAGCCCGAGGCCATGGCCGTGAAGGTCGACGGCCTGCATATCGGCGAGGTGTCGGCCCTCTCGGTGCGGCGCGCCGGCGCGTGGTTCGCGGCCCTGCCGAACAAGCTCAACGCCAAGCAGATCGAGATCGCCACCCGCATTCTCAAGGAGATCCGCGAGCGCCTCGCCTTCCTCAACGACGTGGGCCTCGACTATCTGACGCTGGCGCGCGCCTCCGGCACGCTGTCGGGCGGCGAGAGCCAGCGCATCAGGCTCGCCTCGCAGATCGGCTCCGGCCTCACCGGCGTCCTCTACGTGCTGGACGAGCCGTCGATCGGCCTGCACCAGCGCGACAACGCGCGGCTGATCGAGACACTCAAGCGACTTCGCGACCTCGGCAACACCGTGATCGTGGTCGAGCACGACGAGGACGCGATCCGCACCGCCGACTGGGTGCTCGACATCGGTCCCGGCGCTGGCATCCACGGCGGAAAGATCGTCTCGCAGGGCACGCCGGACCAGCTGATGGCCGACCCGAAGTCGGTGACGGGCCAGTACCTCACCGGCGCGCGATCGATCCCGATCCCGCCGCGCCGGGGGCCGGACTCCCGGCGCGTCGTGCGCGTCGTCGGAGCGCGCGGCAACAACCTGAAAAACGTCTCGGCCGACATCCCGCTCGGCCTGTTTACCTGCATCACCGGCGTCTCGGGCGGCGGAAAGTCGACGCTGCTAATCGATACGCTGTTCAAGGCCGTCGCCCGAAAGCTGCACGGGGCCGCCGAGGCCCCTGCCCCGCACGAGCGCATCGAGGGGCTGGAGCACATCGACAAGATCATCGACATCGACCAGTCGCCGATCGGCCGCACGCCGCGCTCGAACCCGGCCACCTACACGGGCGCGTTCACGCCGATCCGCGAGTGGTTCGCCGGGCTGCCGGAGGCGAAGGCGCGCGGCTACGAGCCCGGGCGCTTCTCGTTCAACGTCAAGGGCGGCCGCTGCGAGGCCTGCCAGGGCGACGGCGTGATCAAGATCGAGATGCACTTTCTGCCGGACGTCTACGTCACCTGCGATGTGTGCAAGGGCAAGCGTTACAATCGCGAGACGCTCGACGTCACGTTCAAGGGCAAGTCGATCGCCGACGTGCTCGACATGACGGTCGAGGAAGGCGCCGAGTTCTTCAAGGCGGTGCCGCGGGTGCGCGAGACTCTCAAGACGCTGCATCGCGTCGGGCTGGACTACATAAAAATTGGCCAGCAGGCGACCACGCTGTCAGGTGGTGAGGCGCAACGCGTGAAACTCGCCAAGGAGCTGAGCAAGCGCGCGACGGGCCGCACCCTGTATATCCTCGACGAGCCGACGACGGGCCTGCACTTCCAGGACGTCGAGAAGCTCTTGGAAGTGCTGCACGAGCTGGTCGCCCAGGGCAACACGGTCGCCGTGATCGAGCACAATCTCGAGGTGATCAAGACCGCCGACTGGATCATCGACCTCGGCCCCGAAGGCGGCGACGGGGGCGGCGAGATCGTCGCGGTGGGAACGCCCGAGGACGTGATCAAGGAGAAGCGGAGTTACACGGGGCAGTTTTTGAAGCCGGTGCTGGAGCGCAAGCCGGTCTCGACCGGTGCGACAGCGACGGGGCGCGGCGCGGCCGCCGCGGGGAACGGACGGCGGCGGAAGGGCGCGCAGGCGGCGGAGTGAGCGTCTTCGTAGCCCAGGACGAACCAAACGATACTCGGGGGCGGCTTCGCGTTACAACTTCTAGAAGAGTTGTCGGCATTGGGCTAACATCGTCCAGGTCTATCAAGGTCGAGCACCATGACCGACTACGTGACCCGCACCGAGTTCGAGCAGCTCGCCGCACGCGTCGACATCGTCGAGCGCGAGGTCGACGGCGAGAAGATGGTGACCCGCCATGTGCTCACCGAGACGCGCCGCAACTCCGACGATCTCGCGGCCATCAAGACGCGCCTCGACCGGATGGAACTAAAGCTCGACGACCTCGGCCGGAAGGTCGAGGAGGTCGCCGGGGAGCTGAACGGGAAAGTTACAAGTATCGACGGCAAGATCTCCGGCCTCGCCGCCACCCTGCCCGGCCTGATCGCCGACACCATGCGCGAGGTCTTGAAGGAGTGCGACGGACGGTGAGCCGCTCCTAGCACAGCAAGCGTAGCCCGGTTCGTCGTGCATCGTAGCCCGGCTGGAGCGCAGCGACAGCCGGGGTGAGCGTCACCGCGAGTCCGGACGTCGCCGGGAGGCCGGTCCTGCACTTCGCTTTTGTGCTTGCCGGTCACGATCTACGCTATTCTCGTTGCGCCGAGCAGGGATGGCCGCGGCATGAGCGAGATCCTGAGGCGAGTCCAGACGCTGGTCCTCGCCGGCGATTGGCTCGCCTCCGAGCACGGCTATGGCGAGCTGTCGGCGGATGATATCGTAGCGACCGTGGTGGTCGACGGCATTGCCGAGGCGGTGGCGGTCGAGGAGTATGGGGATCGGCACCGTGGTCCGAGCGTTCTGACCCTGCAGCGGGACCAGGATGGGCGCCCCATTAACGTTGTCTGGGCCATCCCTGCCGGTCAGCGGCGTCCGGCCGTCCTGGTGACGGCTTACAGGCCGGATCCGGCGCGTTGGGATGCGGACCTCAAGGTGCGGAGACCGAAATGACCCGCAAACGGACCAAGCTGGTTCAGGTCGGAAAATACGCGGCCGAGGTCGAGGTCGAGCTGATCGAGGACGATACCGCCTGGTCGCCATATCTCTCGCCGGCCGATGTGACCAAGCTCGATGCCGTCCGGCTCGCGCTGCGCCGCGGCGACCTTGGCGCTGCGGAGGCCTATGGGACGGTGTTCGAACTCGTCCCGGTGAAGCAATCATAGGGCGTTGCCGGGAGGCAAAGCGCTGCCGCGGGCACCCCCGTCCCGCATTTCGCTTCGCTCCATGCGGGCCACGGGCTACCGCGGTTCCCACCGCCATGCCCCCGCTCCACCCCTCCCGCACCGCAGCATCCGGCCTGCGACACTCCTGCCTCCCACCTTGGCAGCGGCCCGCGGGCGGGTAAGATGCCGGCTGCTTCGACCGGCGGTCGCGGGCTCCGGGCCGGCTCTTCGCCCGACAGATGTCCCGCCCCGACCTTCCGCGTCCACACCGCGTCTCACGATCGAATTTGTCTTCCGTATCGCCGTCAACCGTTCAGGATGGACCTCGAAAATGGCCGCTGACCAGGGTGCGCACGCGCAGACCGGGACTCTCGAGATCGACGGCAAGACCTTCAAGCTTCCGCTGCGGCACGGCACCGCCGGGCCCGAGGTGGTCGACATCGGCAAGCTCTACGGCCAGGCCGGCCTCTTCACCTACGACCCCGGCTTCACCTCGACGGCGGCCTGCGAGTCCAAGATCACCTATGTGGACGGCGAGGCCGGCCGCCTGCTCTATCGCGGCTACGCGGTCGAGGATCTGATCGCCCGCGGCGATTTTCTGGAGACCTGTTATCTGCTGCTCTACGGCGAGCTGCCGACCGTGAAGCAGAAGCACGACTTCGACGACAAGGTCACGCGCCACACCATGGTGCACGAGCAGATGGTGCGCTTCTATCAGGGCTTCCGGCGCGACTCGCACCCGATGGCCGTGATGGTCGGCAGCGTCGGCGCGATGTCGGCCTTCTATCACGACTCCACCGACATCGCCGATCCTCACCAGCGGATGCTCGCCTGCATCCGCATGATCGCCAAGATGCCGACCATCGCGGCGATGGCGCACAAGTACACGACCGGCCAGCCCTTCGTGTACCCGAAGAACGACCTCTCCTACGCCGGCAACTTCCTGCGCATGTGCTTCTCGGTGCCGTTCGAGGAGTATCAGGTCAACGAGGTGCTGGCCCGCGCCATGGACAAGATCTTCATCCTGCACGCCGACAACGAGCAGGGTGCGTCGACCTCGACGGTGCGGCTCGCCGGCTCGTCGGGCGCGAACCCCTTCGCCTGCATCGCGGCCGGCGTCGCCTGCCTGTGGGGGCCGGCGCACGGCGGTGCCAACGAGGCGGCGCTGAAGATGCTGGCGACCATCGGCAAGCCGGAGCGCATCCCGGAGTTCATCGCGCGGGCGAAGGATCCGGACGACCCGTTCCGCCTGCTCGGCTTCGGCCACCGCGTCTACAAGAGCTACGATCCGCGCGCCGCGCTGATGCGCGACATCTGCCGCGAGGTGCTGGCCGAGACCGGCGGCGACCCGCTGTTCGACGTGGCGCTCGAGCTCGAGCGCGCCGCCATGGCGGACGAGTATTTCGTCGAGAAGAAGCTGTTCCCCAATCTCGACTACTATTCGGGCCTGACGCTGCGCGCGATGGGCTTCCCGCCCGCCATGTTCACGGCCGTGTTCTCGCTCGCCCGCACGGCCGGCTGGATCGCCCAGTGGATGGAGATGATCGCCGATCCGAGCCAGAAGATCGGCCGGCCGCGCCAGCTCTACACGGGCGCGACGCGCCGCGAATACGTGCCGGTCGCCAAGCGCGGCTGACGGAGGGCGGCCCGCCGTGGCGCACGCTCGCGCCCCGTCGTCACGCCGCCTGCTTCTGCCTGAGAGCGGGCGCGAGCTCGCGACGGAAGACGTCACAAAACTCCTTCTGCTGCGGGCCGATCTGGGTCAGCACGATGTGGTCGAAGCCGGCGTCGACGTACTTGCCGATGGCCTTCAGATGCGCGTCGATCGACGGCCCGCAGCTCACGACCTCGGCGATGTCGTCGGGCGTGACGCTCTCGCTCGCTGCGGCGAAACCTTCGGGATCCGGCAGCTCGGCCATCACGGGCCAGCCCGTCGCCGACCAGCGGAAGTACGTGTGCGCCGTCTGCTTCGCCTCGTCCTCGCTGCGCGCCCAGCAGACCGAGACCTCGCAGTAGCGCGGCCCCCGCCCGCCCGCCGTGTCGTAGGCCTCGACCAGCGCCGGATCGGCGTCGGTCGCCATCAGGCCGTCGGCCTTCTCGCCGGCGAGCGCCGCAGCCTTCGGCCCACCGGCCGCCAGCACCACCGGCACCTTGCGGTCCGGCCGGTCGAACAGCTTCGCGTGGTCGAGCACCAGATGGCGGCCGCGATAATTGGTCAGCGTGCCGTCGAGAAGCCCCTGGATGATGTCGAGCGCTTCCGAGAGCCGCTCCTGCCGCTCGACGCGGCCCGGCCATCCGGCGCCCGTCACGTGCTCGTTGAGCCGCTCGCCGGCGCCGAGCCCGAGCGTGAAGCGGCCGTCGCTGAGCAGCGCCACGGTGGCGGCACCCTGCGCCACGATCGCCGGATGATACCGGAAGGTCGGGCAGGTCACGGCCGTCATCAGGCCGAGCCGCTCGGTCGCCTGGGCGACGGCGCCGAGCACCGACCAGGCGAGCGGCGCATGGCCCTGCTCGTCGAGCCACGGGAAGAAATGGTCGGAGATCGCCGCGAAGTCGAAGCCGGCCGCCTCGGCGACCGTCGCGTTGCGGACCAGATCCTTCGGTCCGTGCTCCTCGGACATCAGCTTGTAGCCGAGCTTGATCATGTCGGTCGCGCCTGTCGTGTGAACGGAAGTCGGCGCGGTCGTCCGCACCGCTCTGCCAACGCGCTCGACAGGCCGGGGTTCGCGCGACCGCGCGTGCTCCACCCGAGTACCGACGCACGCCCCCCGAAGGAGGGCTCGTGTCCCGGGCGCGGCGCGACGCGACCCGGGACCCAGGGCGATCGAACACGGTCGTCGCCGTGCCGCCCGTCGTGCGGCCGGTCGTGCCGCCGGTCGTGCCGCTTCCTGGGCCCCGGCTCTGCGGCGCATCCGGCCTGCGGCCTGCCGCGCCTCGTCCGGGGCACGCGGCCGAAAGGCGCGCCCGAAAAATAGAAATCCCCGGCCGGGCCGGGGATTTCGCCGTTTCTGCAGACGCCTCGAGCCGAACTGGTCAGGCCGCCTTCTTCTTGGCGCCCGGGGTGGCCGCGTTGGTGATGGCCGTCAGGTAGAGGTCGAGCAGCGTCTCGCGCTCGTCCCGCTCCTTCTGGTCCTGCTTGCGGATGCGGAGGACCTCGCGAAGGATCTTCACGTCGAAGCCGTTGCCCTTGGCCTCGAGGAAGATCTCCTTCTTGGCCTCGTTCAGCGCCTTGATCTCCTCGTCGATGGTCTCGATGCGCTCGATGATCGTGCGCAGCTGATCGCCGGCGATACCCGTGACGTCCGAACCGCTCATGGTTTACTCCTGGTCAACGCGACCCCTAAAAACTGCGCGATCCGGGGCCATCCGGCAAGCCGCGCTCCGCTCTGTGGTTGACGTTTTACTAACGCTCGACGACCCTGATCGCCGGCGACGTCGCACCGGCATCGCCGGCGACGCATGGTGCATGGCGTCGCCGCCGCGCCCTCCCCGCAAGCCCTCGGCGAGCCCCCATGACCCAGCCCATGACCGATCTGATCACGAGAGAAGAGTTCGACCTGCTCGCGGCCCGCATCGGCATCGTCGAGCGCGAGGTCGACGGCGAGAAGCTGGTGACGCGTCACGTGCTCGCCGAGGCGCGGCGCACCAGCGACCGGGTCGCGGCGCTCGAGGCGCGGATCGAGCGGATGGAGCGGAAGGTCGACGACATCGGCCGCCGCCTCGCCGAGCTCGACGGCAAGGTAACGGTGCTCACCACCACGCTGCCCGGCATCGTCGCCGACGCGCTGCGCACGGCGCTGCGCGACCGCGACGGACGGTGAGGCACCGCGCGGTTTCCGATCGTGATGAACCGGACTCGACGTCCGCTCGTCCCCGCGAAGGCGCTCCGGGATGCACACGTCGCACGTCACGCATGAGAGCGGCATGCGCGTGCTCGCCCTCGACACTCGCCCTCGCGACTGGGCCGCGCCTCAGGGAACGGCCCGGCCCGTCGCAGCGGCCGGCCGCGGCGCCGTGCGGGTGCTGCTCGGCACCGGCGTCGCCGCGGCGGCCGCAGCGGCCGGGGTCTTCGGCTTGGCCGGCGTGCCGGAGGCGACGGCCGGCTCCTCCGGCATCTCCGGCTCGTAGGTGAGCGCCTTGACCGGATCGACGAGGCCGGCGCCGGTCTCGGTCTCGCTCGTGCCGGTGATCGGCGCGGCGCTGCCGACCAGGATGGCCCGCACCTCGTCCGGGGTGAGGTCCGGCCGCTTCTCCAGCACCAGCGCGACGACGCCACTGACATGGGCGGCGGCGATCGAGGTGCCGGTGGTGAGCTGATAGGCGCCGCCGGGCGCCGGGGCGAGGATGTCGACGCCGGGCGCCGCCACGGCGAGGTGCTTGCCGCGGTTCGCCTGGGGGAGCGGCGCGTCGCCCCGGTCGGTCGCCGTCACGGCGATGACGTTCGGGTCGGCGGCCGGATAGAGCGGCGGCGAGGTCGGCCCGGCATTGCCGGCGGCGGCGACCAGCACGATGCCCTTGTCGTAGGCCTCCTGCAGCTTGCGCTCGATCATCACGTCGTGCGGACCGGCGAAGCTCATGTTGATGACCCGCACGCCGCGCCGCATGGCGTGGTCGATCCCCTTCAGGATCTGGAACGTGGTCGCCTCCGGGGCCGTGCTGCGCTCGTCGAACGCCTTCACGGCGACGATCGAGGCGTCGGGCGCGATCCCGCGCAGCCGATACCGTGCCAAAATGGCGCCGGCCATGCCGGTGCCGTGCAGATGCGGCTTCGCCGCCGTGCCGCTCGGATCGAAGCGCTCGGTGACGGCGCCGTGCATGTCCGGGTGACGGGCGTCGACATCGGAGTCGATCACGGCGATCGCGACGTTGCGGCCGCGCGCCTGCGCATGCGCCTCCACGAGCTTGAGCTTCTCGATGACGTACTGGCCGGGATCGCCGGGCGGCAGCGGCTGCTCGGTCGCCGCCGCGGCGGCCGGCTCCGGCGCGGCGGGCGCGGCGGCCGGAGAGACCGGCGTCGCCGGCGCGATGGTGACGGCGGGCGTGGCCGGCACGGCCGGCCGAGCCGCCGGCACGGCGTCCGCCTGATGGAGCCGATAGACATAGTTCGGCTGCGCCGCGGCGACGACCTGCTCGCGCTCGAGATTGCGGATCACGTCGCGGACGTCGCGGCCGTCGGCAGTGCGGAAGTGGTAGAGCGTGCGGCCCGCCCCCGCGAAGCCGTGCGACGCCATCATGGTGATGCCGTGCTTGCGGGCGGCCGCCTCGATCTGGGCGCGCGGCACCGTGTCGGCGACCTGGACGACGACCTCGCGCGGGATGAAGCGGGTCTCGTTCTGCGGCGGCAGTCCCGAATAGAGGCGCTCGTGCGCGGTGCGGCCGATGCCGAGCCCGGGCGGCGGCCCGACCGGACGCGGCGGCGGCACGTAGAAGCGATGCCGCATGCCGGCCCAGGCGGCGGCCGCCGGCGACCGGAACCCGCGATAGGGACCGACGCCCGCCCCGCCGGGACGGCCCGGTCCGGCGAAGCCGGGGCCACCGAAGCCCGGGCGACCCGGCGCGCCAAGTCCCGGGCGGCCCGGGCCGACCGGACGGATCGTCGCGAGCCCGGCGCCGCGGGGTGGCCGGATCTCGGGCCGGCCCGGACCGGGCGCGGCGAAGCTCGGGCGGCCGCCGGGGCCGGTCCGCGGGCCGAGGGCGGCGCCCCCGCCGACTCCCTGAGCACCGGCACCCGGCCCGGCGGCCCCGAGACCCGCACCACCCGGCCGGGCGGCATTGCGCGGCAGCGCGGCGCCCGCGGCGGGCGCGAGCCCCGGCCGATGGACGCCGGGAGCTGCGACGGCCGGGCGCCCGGCGAACGGTCGCCCGCCAAAAGCCCGTCCGCCGAAGCGGCCCGGCGCGTAGCCGGGCGGCGGCCCGTAGGGCTGTCCGACGGCCGCCGGGGCGCCGGGCGGCCCCTGCACGGCCGCCGGCCGCGGCATGGCCGCTGGCCGCTGTGCGGTGGGCGGCGGAAGGAAACGCTGCTGTCCCGGATAGGCGCGCGGCGGCGGCGTCGGGGCGGCCCGGAGCGGCCGGGTCGCGCCCGGACGGTCGCGCGGGTCGAAGCGCGGGTCGGCCGGCTGCGCCGCCGCGCCGAGCCCGCCGATCCCGGTCAGCACCGCCGCAAACGCCAAAAGCCGGAGCGCCTCGCGGCCCCCGGCCCTCAAAATCCCCCGCACCGGACCCGTCGTCACGACCCCTGCCCTGCCGTCTCGCCGCGGCCCGCGCGGCCGCCCTGTCGTCGATCGGCCGACCATGCGCCGAGATTGTGACGACGGCGGGCCGCCATCGTGTCGGGCGGCAGGCGTCCGGCAGATCGTCAGAGCGGATCGTCAGGGCGGATCGTCAGGGCAGGATCGTCAGGGCAGGATCGTCAGGGCAGGATCGTCAGGGCCTGGACTTCAGCGCGAGGACCTCACGGCTCCGGCCGCAGCACGTCGCGGCCGGCGAGCAGCACCTGGACGAGACCGCCCTCGCCGGTCGTGCAGGCGACCGATCCGCCGCGGAAGAACTCGGCGCGCAGCTCGGGCTTTACCTCGTCGAGCCAGCGGCTCTGCCGCAGCGCCACCCGGGCCTGCGCCGAGCCGTTCCAGCCGCGCCGCGCCAGGACCTCGCCCGCCACCGTCGCGACGGCGCCGTCGTCGACGATCATGCGGCCGGCATGCACGTCGCCGCCGATGTGCAGGAAGCCCTCCTCGCCGGTCGCCACCACGAGGTCGGCCGTGACGTTGCGGTCGACGACGAGGTCCATGGCGCCGACCGCGACGGCGCGGCAATGCAGGCTGCCGCGCACCCACAGGAAGCCGGGCCGCGCGCCGGCGCGCCGGCTGACGATGGCCCCGAACAGCTCGAGATCGCCGTCGACCACGATGCCGGCGACGCTCGCGGCGACCATCCCGTCCATGTCGAGGTCGCCGGCCGAGACGGCGTGATTGCCGGCATAGCGCACCACCAGCAGCGACGGCCGCGGCGACGCGATGACGATATCGTCGAGCGTCGTGCGGTCGCCGAAATGGGCGTCGAGATCGAGCCCTTCGCGCGCCTCGTCGAGCGGAACCGAGATGAAGCCGAAAGCCATGCCGTCCCCATGGCGGTTGGAACCGTGGGGATTGGTCGCCGCGAATTCGTCCGAGGTTCAGGTTCGGGCCGGCGCGGCCGTGCCGGAGCCCCCGGAGATGGCCGCGACTTCGCCTCGGCCCGGCCGCCTGCTACCATACCCTCAGGAGCGCCCCTTGACCCCCGACACGCCCGTCCCCACCCCGTCACGTTCGAAGAGCCGCCTCGCTGCCAGCCGCCGCCTCGGCGGCCCGCGCCGGCTGATCGCATGGCTGCGCGACCTCTACGAGGCCGACACGCCGGAGGCGCACCGCTTCCGCTACGTGCTGCTCGGGTTCGATCTCGTCACGGTGCTGTTCATCGTGGTGACGTCGTTCCTGCCGCGCACCGATCTGGTCGAGCGGCTGGACGTTCTGTTCGGGATCGTCATCCTGGTCGACTTCGTGGTGCGGCTGACGATCTCGCGGCGGCCGCTGCGCGACCTCCTGCATCCGGCGACCTGGGCGGACATCGCCGCCATCGTCTCGTTCCTGGCACCGCTGGTCGGCGAAGGCGCCGGCTTCCTGCGGGTGCTGCGCACCGTGCGGCTCCTGCACACCTATCAGCTGCTCGCGCGACTGCGCGTCGACAGCCCGTGGTTCCGCCGCAACGAGGAGGTGATCCTCGCCACGGTCCACCTCAGCGTGTTCATCTTCGTGATGACGGGACTCGTCTACGAGACCCAACACGCGACCAATCCGGCGATCGCCAACTACGCCGACGCGCTCTACTTCACCGTGACGGCGCTGACCACCACGGGCTTCGGCGACATCACGCTGCCCGGCACGTCGGGCCGGCTGATCTCGGTCGTGATCATGATCCTCGGCGTGACGCTGTTCTTCAACCTGGCGCGCGCGCTGCTGCAGCCGACCAAGGTGCGCTTCACCTGCCCCAATTGCGGCCTGATGCGTCACGACCCCGACGCCGTCCACTGCAAGGCCTGCGGCGTCGTCCTCAACATCCCGGACGAGGGGCAGCGGTTCTGAGGCGGCGACGCGCTGCGGCGGACGGCCGCGATGAGCGACGGCGCCGAGAACCTTGACGCCCCGCCGAAAGCGCGAAACAAGAGCCCGCCCATAGCGGCATCGGACGGGTGGCCGAGCGGTTGATGGCAGCGGTCTTGAAACGCGCTTGCCGCTGTACCACTCAGTCCCTAGTCGTGACGATCTGTCCCGCTCTCTAGGGAAATCAGAAGCCACACATCACACTGCATACTAAGCCGTGCCGAACAATCACAGTCAGTTTGGGTCCAGAGTTGGGACCAAGAAGATAGGGCCGCCCCTGAGGGCGGCCCCCTTGCTTTGCTGACGCGGTTCAAAGGTCAGGCGTCGGCCGCCGCTCCAACCGTCCTCTCGGCATCCGGGCACGGATGAAGCATCCGAAACAGCTCGCCCCGCGCTTCGCTGAGCCGCTGGCCAGTCGCCTTCAGTGTCCACGCAACCCGATTGAAAGCCGCGGCAACGTCCCCTTCGAGATCGTCACCAGACGCCATGATCATAAACACGGTCGCGAATTCGGACACCGCCGCGACGTCGTCCTCTATCTTGCAAACGATATCCCAGGCCGTGAGCTCGCCACGGGCGATCCGGTCCTGGCGGTCGTCAATGAAGCGGGTGACCTTCTCGTAGAGAGCCTCGCCCTCGGCCATCTCGCTGGGAATGCTGAGGGGTTCGCGGCTCATGACAGCGCCTCACCAGGATTACCGAGGATCCGCATCACGGCCTCGGCCAACGCCGGCCCGAGGACAACGCCGGCGAGTTCCGGGGATGCCGATTCGCTGAGCGCCCGTGCGATCCGCGCAAGCACCAGGATGCCTGCGGCTGTCGCCGGAGCGATGGAACTAGCTTGCTCGGCCAGCGTCTTGATGACGTCCGTTGCAGCCTGCAGCTCCGCGCTCGCGACCGGCAGCCCCGACAGCTCGATCGCGTACGAGCGGGCATCCTCGTGCTGCCTCGCGAGCACGAAGAGACGCCGCACATGCCGGCCCGCCCGCGATCTCAGGGACGACGGCAGCCATCCGCCCGCCATACCTTCGGAGAGCAAATGGGCGGAGTACATGCCTCTGGTCGGATTCCGGAGGTCTCGACCCTCGATGTCGCGCTCTCCCTCCCAGCACCTCCATAGCCCCCTGACAGGCCCCGGACGGCTTCCGTCGAAGACGAGATCGGCCGGCACGGACGGGCAGAGCGCTTCGGCACGAGCGCGCGCCGCGGTTTTGGCGGTGGCGGCCGCGCGCCAAGCATCGAGCGCTGGACCGATCCGCTTGCCGAGTGCGACCAGCTCCGCCGCCTCAGGAGCGGCCGGGTCCGCCGGCACGGCCGCGGCGGCGGCGAGCGGAACGGCGCCGGCGAGGGCGGCGGCGGGGACAATGGCGTTCATGAAAAATCTCCGGGTGGGTAATACTTTCACGCCAGCCACAGCCCGGCCGGCTGGCACATCGTGCGCCGCGCTGGCTCCGCCGTCGCTGCTTCGGAGCGTACCTGTGTGGCCTTGGTAAACGCCGCCGGGAGCGTTGGGGGACGCGAGTTGGTCGCCCGCGGCAACAGGTACGCCCCCGCAGGTGCCCTCGGGCGCTCTGCGCGGGGTAGTCGAATGTCCGATGGTCATGGTGGTGCTCACAGGTAACGGCCTCTCACAGCCGCGCCCGGTGGCGGACCGGGCAGCCGGGGGGTGAGAGCCAGCCTGTGAGACTGGTGCGCCGGTTTTAGACCCGAAGGCCCTGGACAGAACGGCACGCCCCGGCCATAGTTCGCCGGTCGGAGCCGCGCCGCCAAGCGCGTCCGTCGACCTCCCGTCTGACGGGGAGGTCAGTTCAGCCGCCGCCCGACGCTTGCAGGCGCCAGGGCAATTCCTTGCAGGGAATGCGGCCTATCACAGGTCCGGGCTCTCACACCCAACGGACACTGTGCACTGCTTCGCCTAACCGATCAATAACCGCGCAGCGCCCCTCACAGGGCGCGGTCGCGCGCGCCCTCCCTCCCCGCCCGCGGGGCGGATCGACGCGACCCTCCCGCTCCACCACCTTAGCTCCCGAGAAACAGGCTGAAGAGATCGGCGGTCGCCGCGCCCGGGCGCCAAGCCGGCGGACCCGGCGCCCACTCCGGGGAAATTCCCCGTACTGATTGTGCATCGGTGAGCCGGCCAACGCCCGAAGGCGCTGGCCGGCCCTGCCCTGCCGGTACATCCGCGGCCAGGGCGATCGGGAAACGTCAGGAGGTTGGCCTGGTGGCCGCGCGTGCTTCGCGCACAGCGTGCGTGATCGCGTTCGTCAGGCGAATGCGTGCGGCCTCGTCGGAAAGCCGCCGCGCATCCCGCGTCGCCTGCTCGACGGTCGCCATCAGCGCGTCGAGCGCGCCGCGCGTCGTGATCAGATCAGCCTCGATGGCAGCAGAGCGCGACAGGGCCATGTCGAGAGCTGTCGCCATGGTGCCGAGCAGCTCGATCAGTTCGGTGCGGTTCTCGTCGGCCGCGAGATAGGCGACGCGGTCGCGCCATTCGCGGCCGACCTGGTCAGCCGCCGGCGCCGATGCGGTCGAGTTCGTATCCATCACGGAATCCCCTGCTCGGCGGTGCCGCGCCGCACGCCGGCGCCGGCGCCGATGCCGCCTGGGATGCTGATCGCCGGCGAGACCTTCATCCCGTTGATGCGCGAGAGCGTCGCGGCGAGCTGTTCGGCGGTGGCCAGCGCCGAGCGCAGCGGTGCGACGTCGACCTGCGGAGCCGCACGCGCGGCCCCCAGCTCCTGCACGGCGCGCTTCGCCTCGCCGGCCTTCGCCGTCACGGCCTCGATCGCCCCGGTCTCGGCGCGCGGCGCGATCGGCGTCGCCGGCCGCACGCCGGCAGGAAGCGCTCGCGCCGGCGTGGTTGCCGATCCCGGCGCGATCGGCGTCGCCGGAGCAACGTCTTGCCGCGGTCCGAGCAGGGTCGGGTAGATGTCCCGGAACGTCTTCGCCTTCTTCACTGGCAGCGCGGCTGCGGGGGGCGGCTTCCGCGCTTCCACCTCGCCTTCGAGCACAGCGATCCGCTCCCGGAGCGCGTCGACGCGCCGGCTCGCGTCGCCGGGATCGCGGCCGAGGCCGGGGCGCTTGGCGTGCGTCGCCCGCGCCACGTCCAGATCCCGCTCGGCGATCAGAAGCTGTGCCTTCGCCTGGCGCAACTCGTCGGCATACTTAGTCCGGGTCAGCCGCCGCTTCAGCTCGTCGACGGTCTTCGGCGCGTCCTTGCTCTCGCCGAGCGCATCGGGTGCCTCGCCGCGCAGGCTCTTCAGCTTCGCCCCCACCATGTCGACGGTGGCGCCGAGGCCGTTGAACGACTTCGTCAGCTCGTCGAGGACACTGCCGACGCCGGCCGACCATCCGAGCGAACCCGCTGCGGCCGTGAAGTTGCTCCACGAGTCGCCGAGGCGCTGAACACCCGCGGCCGCATCGTTGGTGACGCGCTTCACATCCTGCATCGTCGTGCCGGCCGACGTGTTCCTGATCTCGGCCCGCAGCGTCTGGAACTCGCGCTTGAGGTTGATCAGCGCCGAGATCGCGTTGCGGCTGTCGATCTCACCAAAGAACTTCGGAAGCTGAGAAAGGTCGCCCTTGGTCACCTTTTCGGTCAGCTCGGTGATCACGTCGAGCACCGACCGCCCCTCGCGGCGGCCCTTCTTAAGGCCCTCTTCGAGGTCGACGCCGGCCTCTTTAAGGTTCTTCTGGACGTCTTTCGAATAGATCTTCGCGAGCAGATCACGCATGCCGTTGAAGGCATTCTCGGACGTGCCGGTCTGCTTGCGGATGATCTGCAGGCCGGCCGCGAGGTCGGCGAGGCTGTTGACGCCCTTCTGGCCCACGTTGCTCCACCCAGCGGCCAACTGCGGCATATACTGGGCCATATCCTTCAGTTCGAATTGGCCCTTTTTGCCGGCGAAGGCGAGCATGTCGAATGCCTTCTCCATCTCGCCGGCGGCGACCTTCAAGTTCATAGACAGCGCGCCCGACGTCTTCGAGATGTCAGACACCTCGGCGCCGCTCGCCTGCGCGGCGATCAGTATCGACCGCATCTGAGCGAGCGCGTCCGGCAGGCTGAAGCCCTGCGTGACGAGAGCTTCCAAGCCGCTGAATGCATCTTTTTGCCCGACACCGAACTCCGCCGCGAGGCCGTGCAGCATTGTGCGCGCGTCGGCGAGCTGCTTCGCCGTCGCCTCGGCTGTGATGCCGAGCCGCGTCCAGGAGCGATCGAGATCGGCGAAGTCCTTGTAGCCCTTTCCGGCCGTGCGCGCGGCCATGTAGCCGGCGCCGAGGCCGAGCAGCGCCCGGGTGCCGCCGGCGGCGAGCAGACCGCTGCCACCAGGCGCTTCGGCGCCCGGCCGCAGCATGTTGTAACGTCCGAGGTTGCGGACGCCGTTCATCGACCGCGCCTGGCGGTCGAGCCCCTTCAGCGCACCGGCTGCGGTGCGGGCGGGGCCGGAGACGCCGTCGACGAGACGGATGCGGAGAACGCCCTCGGCCGAGCCCATGTCAGGCCTCCTGGTTGCCGGAGTCGCCGTCGGCCGGCGGCGGGGTCTGATCCGGCGACGCGATCGAGGCCGGCGGCGGCTCTGATCCGGCGGCAAGTCCAGGGACAGCAGAGACGTTCTGCGCGAGACGGCGACGAACCGCGGCCGACCGCGCGACCGGCTCAGGAGCGTAGGCGAGTTCGGCATGGAACAACTCGCGCCGAGGCGCCGGCAGATCGGAGGCAAGGCCGAGGACGGCCCGCGGGTCCGCATCCGGCCGGCGGTCGATGTCGAACCCCGCCGCCGCAATGAGAGCCTCCTCTTCCCGCTCGGCGGCGAGCAGATCGCTGAGAATCTCGCGGAACCTCGCACGCCGTGCGTGGGTGGAGAGTGCCGCGGCATCGTCCGCGTTCGCGTCGATCTCGGCGTCGACGGCGGCGGCCAGCTGATCCTTCATCAGCCACGCCACCAGAACGTGGGCGTCGGGAATCTCCTGGTCCGCGCCGCGGTAGTTGATAATGATCTGCTTCGGAAATTCGATCGCCTCGCGGCGCTCGATCGCCGGATAAACCGAAGGTCGTCCACGCTCGGCGAGCTGCTCGAGCTGGTCGCGCCACACAGCCTTCGCATCCGCGGCGAGCATCGGCGCAGCGTCGGTTGCGCGAAGGTCGGCGAGCAGCTCGCGGATGCGGCGCCGCTTCGTCTCGATCTGCTCCGGCGTGATGCGAATCGGTGCCGGCGCGGTCGTGAGAAGTCCGCCGGCTCGATACTCGGTCAGCTTCACGTCGGCCGGCATCTTCTGGAGCCAGTTCTCCAGTGCATTCAGAAGGCCCCCGAGACGCTGTTCCGATGCCCGGGCCAAATCGCGCCGGGTTTCGACGCGCCCGTATTCTTCAGCCAACTGCGCCAGCTCGACGTCGATCGGCGCGAGGGCGGCCGCAATCTCGGCCTTCGTCGGCGGAGTGTATGACGGACCGACGCCGGTCATAAGCAGACCGGTGCCGCCGGTCTCGTCGGCAGAGATATGGGTCCCGAGGGTTCGAGTACCGAGCCCGACACCAAGCTCAATGGCCTGGCGCCGCGCGGTGAGACGTTGCATTCGTTTGTGCAGCTCTGCCATCCGATCGCCTGCGCTGCGGTCAATGGCGCGCTTGTCTTCGAGCGCGTCCCGCATGCGCCGCACGAGATCACGCGCGGCGGGCGGCAGGCGGTCGACCGCCGAAAGGGCCTCAGAGGGGCCACTATTGTAGATCCCGCGGACAAGGCTCATGACAGTTCTCCTTCGAAGACTTCGGTTTCAAGTAGGCCGGCCGCCTCGGCGGCACGGCCCTCGGCCTGCAGCAGCTTCATCTCCCGGCCGATGGTCTCGCGCATCTGGTGCGCCAGTTCCTTGAGCAGCTTCCGCACGCCGAACTCGCCCTCGCGGGTCGCGGCGGCCGCGATGTCGCCGGCGCGGGCAGGCAGGCGGTCGATGACGGCCACCATCTTCTGGGCGACGCGGACCATCGCCTCCTCGATGCCGTGCTTGCCCGCGATCGGAAGCACGAGCTTGCGCTTCTCGGCGAGGGCGAGCTTGGCGAGCTCCGCTTCGTAGACCTCGCGGTCCGCCTTCGCGGTGCGCAGCCGCCCGGCCTCGCCGGCATCCGCGGTCGGCAGCGGTGCCGCCACATCACCAGCCGCCTCGGGCTCGGCGAGGAGGCGCCTGGTTTCGGCGCCGAGCACCTTGTCGAAGTCGGTCGTCTCGCCGAGGGCGTGATCGTAGGCCGCGAGGTTCACGAGCTTCGTACCGCGCGGCCCCGGCCGGGTCGAAAGCTTGCCGTCGCGCACCAGGCGCGACACCCGCCGCGACACGCCGGCCTTGTCGACACCCCGCCGCCGAGCGATCTCGGAGATCGTCAGCCAAAGGCCCCCGTTGTCATCGTTGCGTGTTGCGTTGACCTGCGTTGACACAGGATTTCCAGTGCTTCGCTACCGAAGAGCCGGGCTGCCGCCGCCGCGCGGCGGTCCGGGAGAGGGGAAGGACCCGCGGGCGGGTTGCGCGGGGGATGGCTGGACAAGACCACCCCCCGCGCCGTGATGCCGCCTCGGGCAGACACCGAAGCTGCATCCACCTATCGCGCCGGGCCGGGTTTCATAGCGACACAACGCGACGGAAGTGATCAGCTCGCGCGAACGATGATGCCGAGCTTATTCAGCTCGGCGATGCCGGCGGCCTTCTGTTCGTCGGTCGCGCCCGCCGGCCATTCGAGGCCCTGCTCTCGCGCGATCGACGGACCGCGAACCAGCGCGAGGAGCGGACGGTCGGCGCCGCCGTCTTTGGCGACCTTCTTCTGCAGGCTGACACCGGCGACGTTCTGGCTGCCATCCGTCGCTGAGAAGTTGAGCGGCACGATCTTGGTGGAGCCGGCCGCGACCGTGACCGGCAGCGTGAAGGTGTCGCCCTGGGCGAAATCGGTCGCGCCAACCGCCAGGCTGAACTTCACCTGACCCGTATAGGGAGTGCCGGGGACTGCGTAGCCGTCGATGGTGCCGTCCGGACGCCGAACAGCGAACAGGCCGGAGTCGGTGGTCTTCTCGACGCAGACGATCTTGTAGTCGCCGGCCTGTGCGGCAGCCGAAGCGGCGGGGTTCGCCTTGGTCAGCGTGCCGTTGCCTGTGCCGGTGAAGGCCGGCACGCCGACCGTGACGGCGCCACGAGTGATGCGGCCTAGCACGGTGCCGACGTCGACGACGTTGTCGCTGCCGGAGCCGGCCGCGAGGATCTCTTGCTCGAAACAATACGTCTGATCGCCGCCGGCGAACACGTGAGTCTCGGTCTTCGGCTCGTGCACGGTCATAGTGAGAAGGGACATGATATCTCCTCGTGATGTTAAAGCTTGCCGCGACGGGCGGCCGACCGAGGTGCCCGGGCGGAGAGATCGGCCAGCACCTCCTCGAAGGTGCCGACCGCATCGGCGAGTCCGGCCGAAACCGCGGCGGCCCCCTTGAAGAGGCCTGCCTCTGTGTCGCGCACAGCCTTAGCCGTGAGCCCCTTGCGGCCCTGCGTGACGGTCTCGACGAACTGGTCGTAAAACCCGGAGACCTGGGCTTGCAGGCGCTCGCGGACCGGTTCGGGCAGCGGCTCGAAGGGATTGCCGTCGACTTTTTGGGCGCCGGCAAAGATCAGCGTCGGAGCGATGCCTTCGGCCTTCAGCCAGGCCGAGTAGTCGAGATGCATCAGCACGACGCCGATCGAGCCGGACAGGCCGCTCGCCATCGTGATCACGCGAGACGCCGCCGATGCGATCGCGTAGGCGGCCGAGGCCGCCATGCCGTTGACGACCGCCAGGACGGGCTTCTCGGCGGCCGCAGCTCGCACCGCAGCGGCCGCCTCGAAGGCACCGATCGCCTCGCCACCGGGGCTCTCGAAGTCGAGCACGATCGTGCGCACCTTCGGATCGCCGGCGGCGGCGCCGATCTGATGCTTGAAGCCCTCGTAGGAGATCAGGCCCGACGAAGCGCCGACCCATGCGCCACGGTTCACCAGCTCGCCGACCACCGTGATGATCGCGGTGCCGTCCTCGGTCCGTCGGTAGGGCGCGGGCCGGCCGGTGCGTTCGTCGATTGGGTAGTCGCCGTAGAACCGGCTCGCCCGCGGCTGGTGGACTTCGACCGAACCGTCAGGGCGGGGTTGAGACGGGAAGGCCTGAATGCTCTCGCCGGCGTCGTTCTGACCCGCTCCGGCACCACGGCCAGCTGCGATCCGCGACGTCAGAAACACACTGATTACCTCCGCGCTGTTCGGCGTCAGCAGCAGTGGCCGATTGTAGAAGGCCGACGCGATGCGGTGGTACGGAATGCTCATGACACGCTGCCGCCGCTGCGCACCATGCGGTCGACGGCGGCGACGAGGGGATCACCGACATCGGCGTGCGGTGCGACCTTCGAAGGCGAGGCGGCCGGCGGCCGAGAGCGCGCGACAATCCGGTCAATCGAGGCATCGAGGCGCGCGATCGGATCGGAAACGGCGGCATCGGGCTCGACGGGCGCCAGACCCTGCGCGGCGCAGATGCGGTCGACCGCGGAGTTCAGGCCGGCATGCGAGGCACGGACCTGGTGGTTCTCACGACTTCCGAGAACCGACGCCGGCGACGGCGAATGCGCACCGTCGCGCGAGGCTCGGGTGGGCGTTCCTGAGAACAGCCCGTCGAGACATTGCCGCAGATTTTCGTTGGTCATCTCGGACGCTCCGTTGAGTCGTCCGACTCTCGCGATTCGCGTGGGTAATTGAAATCACGAGCTGTTACCCAGGATTTGCCGAACGCGTTCTTCGCCGATGACACGAGGACACGCGCTGAGCACTTCCCACCAGAAATATCGTGCCGAACCGACTCTGTGCGGGTTCGCCGCAGCGCCCCGCTCGCGCATCCATGCGCTGCACTGATACCGAGCCAGCTCGCCGGCGATCTGAGCAGCCTGACTGCGCCGAGGATGGCCACCGTAGAGACTGGCGGCGGCTTCGATGACGAGCTGATCACGTCGCCGCAGCTGATTGGATGTGCCCACATCCGTGAGCCGTCCTTCGCGATGCAGGCGATCCAATTCGTCGGCGAGCCATTCTGCATCGGCCGGCGAAACCGGCGTCTCTGCGCGCAATGCCGCGCGGACGCGATCAACTCGCTGAGTGACGCTCACGACCGCCACTCCGGGGAAATTCCCCGCCGGGTGCCGGCCATCCGGAGCTTGCGGGAGGCGCACGGGAGCAAGAACGGCGGACAGCAGCCCCGGCCAGAAGCAACTTTTTCGAGAACACCCAGAGAGTTGCTGTACGCCCTCTTTCTCGTCAGGGAGCTTAAGGAGCTTAGGGAGCTTGTAGCTATCGTGTGTGCATGCGCGCACCTGCGGGCGCGCACGCATGAGTCCTCATAGAGAAAATAGCTCCCCCGGCTCCCGCAAGTTCCCTTCATCCTTGCGGCCCAACGGTTCCCGACCTGCCCCGGCCACCTGCCAAGCTCCCCTTCTGCTCCCGTGGCGGGAGCTTGGAGGCATCGAGGGGGGCGCCGGGGGCGGCCGAGGCCCGGGCGCTGGCGACGGCACGCCCGCGACTGCCTGGCTCTCCGCAGTTCGGCCGCGCGAGGCGCCGACTCGCCAATGAGCAAAGCAGGAATCCCGTTGTTTACTCGCGTCAAGTAGGGCACCGATAATACCCTTCGTAATCCACGAATATTTCTGGTCGGGAGGGTTCCTGAGCATGCCGGGAGCATCTTCGACATAACCTCCCGTTGATTTACTCTTACGTTATAGAACGTTAGCCACACTAAACCCGACTTTCGGGAGGATGGGAGGGTTTAGTGTGAGTATTTTGTTATGTGCGCGCACACGCGCACACACGCACACGCATATCAGCCTCATTGCCAAAACCCTCCCGATCCACCCACATCCTCCCATTCTTAACGAATTCAGTAGGTTACCAATCGGCCAACCTTCCCGACTCCGGGAGCTTGGGAGCTTCGCCGGCTGTTTGCCCCGTGCGACGGGCCGGCGACGGACCCAGCCGGAGCCGGATTCCATGCCAATAGACCACCGACGAACGCCGCTTCCGGAGCCCCAAGCTGACGAGCGCGGTCGACAAGTGTCGACCGCTGAGGCGGCTCACGCCGACCTCGTCCGCCCATGCGTTATAGGCAGCCAAGAGCGACGAAGCCTGTTCAACGCCCGATGGATCGAGCGCGCAGCGCGCGGCGAGGAATGCTCGCACATCAGTTGCGAATTGCTCGATCGGGGCAGGAACCGTTCGACCCTGCCGCTGCCCCTCGTCTGGTCCGGGCGTGTCGGTCACAGCCTTGAGCAGGAGCTGGAGCGAAGCGCGCTCGCGCGCGGTCAGAATGGTTCGCCCGAGTGGGAGGGTCACCGAAAGTGTGACCGTCGCCCCCGCGGGGGCGAGGGGGGCGGCGCGGCGAGCGGCCCCCCCTGCCCCACGCAGAGCCGTGATCTTCGTCGCCATCATCGTGCGTGATCCCGCCTGCCGCTTGCACCGTCGATAAGGCGGTCGAGCGCAACCTTGGGGACGCGAATGAGCTTCCCGATACGGATGGTTGGAATATCGCCGCGCGCCGCTGCCGCGTACGCAGCGTTACGGCTCATGCCCAGCAAGGCCGCGGCCTGGGCGACATCGTAGACCAACGGATTGTCAGTGTTTGTCGTTTTCTCCGCCATGCGAGCCTCTTGGTGGTGAACGTACACCAATTGACACGTCTCGATTTGGGACGCAACCGGAAAGGTGGACAATCACCACCTCTCTCGTGTACCCATCCCGGCATGCTCGGTCTCAAATCGTACGGCTCACGCATCGCACTCCAGCTCGGACTCACTCCCGCGGCGCTCTATGAGCGGCAGCGAGCGTTGGTCAGACTCGGATTATTGAAGTCGAGCCAGAAGCGCGGGCCCGGCGGTGGAGTGCAATTGAACGCCGATACATTGGCGGTTCTGCTTCTTGCGATCACGGCAACAGACAGCCTCTCAGAGACCGACGAACGCATTCGCACTCTTTGCAACGCGAGGATCCCTTATGACAAAACGTGCCTCTTGACCGGAGAGAAAACGTTGCGCGCGGCCATTACCCGGATCATATCGTCACCGGACTTAGCCAAGCAGGTTTCTGAACTTATCGTCACAAGAAATGCTTCTTCCGGAATATTACGTTATGGAAAGAACGATAATTCTTTGCCGACCGCGCAGCCGTCGCTAGAAGCCTCGAATTTCTTTTCTCACGATGTCAAACTTCCGGGTTCTCGGTGGCTGACAAACACAGCTACCTTGGCGGGAGACTGCTTTAAATTCATTTCCGAAGACTTGGAACGGATTAATAACGGGATAGAACACGAGATCGAAATAACCGTGTCTTCGATTACCTATTTAAGGGAAAAGGACTTCACGGACCCAATATGAACTCCACCAAGAGGCGCACCTATGGTGACGGAAGCCTCGTGCAACGAGGCGAGAACTCTTGGCGGCTTCGCTACAGAGTCGGCGGCAAACGGTTTTCGGCGACCGTGCACGGTACTCGAAAGGAAGCCCTTGCGGAACTCCGTCGACTGCTTCGAAGCGGCGACACCGGAGAGCACGTCGCTCCCGCCAAAATCACGCTCGCCGAGTGGATAGAACGATGGCTCGCCCTGCTCGACCGCCAGCCCGCCGCCGAGGCCGAGCCGCAGGCCGGCGCTCGCCGGCGCGGCCTGGTCAATCGAAAGACGCTGGAGCGGTACGGCCAGCTCATGCGCCTCCACGTCGTTCCAACGCTCGGAGCGCGGCTACTGCAAGCGATCCGGCCTGACGAAATCGATCGGCTCTACTGCAAGCTCGAAACGAAGCTTGCGCCGCGGACAGTGCATCACGTCCACACGCAACTTGGGGCCTGCTTCAAGGCGGCAGTTCGCAAGGGTCTCTTGGCGACCAATCCAGTCGCGCGAGCCGAGGCCCCCTCCCCCGGCGACAGCGATCACGGCACGGCCTTGGACGCCGAGCAGCTCGAGAAGCTGATCGACGGATTTCGCGCCTCGGTCCTCTACCCCATCATCTGCGTCGCGGCGTTCACCGGCGCGCGACGAGGTGAAGTGCTGGCGCTGCGATGGTCGGACTTCGATCCAGACGCGATGACCCTCCGGATCGTCCGCTCGGTCGAGCAGACCCGGTCACACGGAATCGCTTTCAAGGAACCGAAGACCGCACGCGGGCGCCGAACGATCACTATCGACGAGAACCTAGTCGCTCTGCTCCGTCGCGAACGCGACCACCATCTCCGGATCGTCGCCGGCGTTCCCGACGGCGCGACTGTTGACCTATCGCTGGTACCGTTGCCCGAAGACGCCTTGATGTTCCCGAACCCTCCGACCAAGGGCGAGAGCTTCTCATTCCGCCGGCCTCGGGCTCCGGACGCGGTGACGCAGGAATTTACCAGGAAGGCGGCGGCACTCGGCTTCCCGGGCCTGCGGCTTCATGATCTTCGGGGCACCCACGAGACGATGCTGCTTGACGCGGGGGTGCCTGTGCACGTAGTTGCCGCCCGGTGCGGTCACGATCCGGCCGTCCTGCTTCGGATCTACGCGAAGCGGACCCGGAAGGCCGATACCAGCGCAGCGGCAGTCATCGCGGCGCTGTCGCGCACCACGCTCGGCAGTTAAGCCGATTGGGTCCAGATTGGCCCCAACATGGTCCGGCGTTCCCGGACCGTTCGGCCAGAGACCAGACTAAGTGTCTGGTGTTGCTGAAGTGGACGGGTGGCCGAGTGGTTGAAGGCAGCGGTCTTGAAAACCGCCAGAGGCGCAAGTCTCTCGTGGGTTCGAATCCCACCCCGTCCGCCAGCAAACAGAGTTATGTTTCTGTAATCGTTCGGTGATTTTCATAATCATCGACGGCGATCCCCCAAACAGTCCCCCAAGCGGGTGGAAATTCCCGGGTTGCGACGCCCACGGCGAGGGCTGCTACGGTCCTGCGCTGGATGTCGGGTGGGAGAACCGCCTCCGTGGTCCGCGGGTCGGCTGAGTCGCATTCTTCGGGCGAGAGGTGCTGGCCGGGCTCGTCGAGCGCGTCACCTTCCACAACGCCGAGAGCGGCTTCTGCGTCCTGCGTCTCGCCGCGCGCGGCTTTCCAGCCGGCTTCGCCCGCGGCACGCATGGACAGCGGCCGGCCGAGGTGAACGAGGTCACGATGCGCCCGCTCGACGGCTACGGGGCGCTCGCCTGGCTGCGCGGCCGCGACGACGTGATTCCCGATCGCATCGGCCTGCAGGGCTGATCGAACGGCGGCAGCGCCGTGCCGGCCGCCATGGCGGCCGGGCCGCGAGAGAGGCCGCGCCGCCGGGCGCTCGACCGCGAGGAGACGGGCCGCAGGGGCGCGGGCCGCAAGGGGCCGTGCCGAGCCGGACTACGGCGACGCCGGCGACCGGGTTCCGGACGGCGCTGGCGTTCTATCACGGCTGCAGCCTGATGGGCGCCTTCAAGTCCGGCGTGCGGCCCTCCGCGCCGGTGCGGGTGCTGATCGGCGACGCCGACGAGGAGGTCTTGCCGAAACGCTGCGTCGCCCTGGTGGACAGGAGCCGTGCCGCCGGCGGACGCGACCGCGAGTTCGACGAAAGATCGAGCGGGCAGAGTTCGTCGGCTATCGTCTCGCGCTCGCGCCGATTGCGTCCCGAAGCGCCTCCAGGTCCGCGGGGTCGATCTCGGCCAACGCGCCGGGGTCGACCCGCAGCTCGGCAGCGATCCGCCGTGCGAGCTCGGCGTGACCGTGTCGCGTCACAGCCGCCAGCACCAGGGCGACGCCGCGCAGCACGGATGGATCGATACCGTCGACGTCAGTCATGGTCCTACCCTCTAAAGCCGCGGGTTCGCGGTGCCGGCTGCAAGGCGTGCAGCCCGAGCAGCCGCGGCATCGGCGCGTGAGGCCCGCAGCGGGCGCAGGTGAGCCCCAGCACGAGGGCGGAGACGGCGCCCTCCGGGTGCCTGTCGAGCCGCCGCAGATCGGCCGCTCCGATCGTCGCGCACGCTGGGCATAGCACCTCGAGCCAGGGCGTTCCGGCAGCCAGCGCGCCGCGGATCGAGGGCGACCAAAGCGGTGGATCTCCGCCGGCCAGCTCGGCGTTCCAGCGGGTGACGATGCCGCGCGCCCGCTCACGCCGGACAGCGTCGCCAGTGGCGTCGGCGAGTCGAGCGAGCATGCGAGGGATGCGGTCGCGAACACCCATGGCGGTCGACTCGGCAATGCGGGCGGCGACCCTAGACCGTCGCGCCGGGCCGGCCAACGTTTGTCGCACTCCGATCACGGCGCCGATGCCTCGTCTTTCCGCTCGCCCTTTGCCACGATCGGCGCATCGACCCCATGAAGTATCGTCAACGCGAACTGCCATTTTAGGCGCTTCGGCACAGGCACTTTGTCGAGAGCCTCCACGGCGGATTCGAGTAGCCCCGGGTGTTTCGCTGCGGCTCGATAGGCATCGTCGAGGCAATTCATAATCGTCCTCCTGGGTTGAGGAGGCATTCAACCAGTCTAGAGTCTCATGAAGGTATCAGCCGCTGAGCATTTTTTCGATTGCGACCGCGAGCGGCACCGGCTGAGCGGTCGCGCGCTCGCTCTTCTGTGTGCATCGGCGCCATGGTGCGCGACGGCGATTTGCTTCGCCTACGGTTCGGCGTCCCGTTTGTCGACGGCGGCGTTGCACGGGCTACAGCTCGGGGTGCTCGGCCCCCATACGCGGCCGCATTTCGGGCACATCCACCCCTGCGGGGGAAGAGTCTTGTCGCGGTACCAAGGCCAGCAATCGGGCGGGAGGCTCGTCGCGGCGACGGGATCATCAGAGCAGAGTTGCCGTATCGACTTCTCGACCTCTGACAGTTTCTTGCTTCTTCCAAACATCCTGCGTCCCCATATTGCGCTATCTGCGTGCGTGCACTTACAACACCGGGGCGCGAGTTGCTCGCTTCCTCCCCACCGTCGCGGCTTCCAACGATCGAGCGCAATTTCATTGGTCGTCCTTTCGGGCCCCCGCTCCCTCCTCTCGGTGACTCCGCTGAGACTGCCTCCCCACTGCGAATGCGACGCGAGCCAGCGTTAGAAAGCTCGCGGCTGTTCGGAGGATCCGACTCCTTTCCTCCAGGTCTGAGACCGCCTCCGCCTTCTCTCGAAGGTGCTTTGCCATGCTTAAGTGCTGGCGCGCTGTGAACTTCATGTTGCCGTTAATCGCAGATCGTATCGAGCGAGTTTCCGTATCGGTAGGTCTGGCACCGGATCGGGCCGATCGGTTCCTGGGCCGGCGCCGTGACGACCACCGGGTCACGCCGCGCCGCCCGCTCGAGCGCCCGCACCGACCGCTCCTCCATCGCTCGCCGCCGAGCCTCGGCCGCGATCCGGGCCGTGATCCGCGCGTCCTCGGCCTGCATCTCGGCGAGCCCCACCGCCCGCTGGTCGAACCGCTGCGCGTTCGCCAGGCGCTCGGCCATCTCGAGGCGAAGCAGGTCGGGGTACGGGTAACCGACAACCCGGACTGAAAATTCCGCATCCAGGTAGCATTTCGTGAGCGCCGCCATAGAGCGGAACTCGCGCTCGCGCGCCTGACAGGCCCGCACGCCGGCGGCGAGATGGTCCTGCAGCGGATCTGCGCTCCCGGCTCCTGTCAGGAAAACGACCAGAAGCCCGACGACCCCGCGCATCACAAGGAGGTTCATGGCACCTTCCGTTATCGAAGTAAGCCCGGCTACGCGGATCTCAACGGGGCCAAGATTGCTCTCGATCATCGGCCCTTTGGCGCTCGTCCTCTTCATAACGAAGGCTCTCTCGTTCCTCGTCGAGGATTTCGTCCCGGAAGTAGTCCTTCCAATCGTGTTCTGTTATGCCGGAGTTCTTAAGGCTATCAATCGCAAGGCCGATCAAGTTCGATTTTCTCGACCACTCGGCCTCGATTTCTCTGCGGCGCCGTTCAGCGGAGAGCGATTTAGAGACGCCCGTAATGATCACTTCTTCGCATCGGGAATCGCCTTCACACTGCGCACGGACCCTTGCGAAATCGGCGTCGCATCGCGACAGAACGAAACTGTGGTCTTGCTGATGTGATAGGCGCTGAGCTTCTTGGACGGCGCTGCTGACACACCGTTCAAAGTTTCTCTTCACTTCGAACGCCGCGTCACGCTGGCTCTGTAATGCAGAACTGACGAGGTACGCTGCCATCGACAGACAAGCGACGCCAAACAGCAGGACCTTGGTGAGTGACCTAGGGCGCGGGGGCATTTCGATCCGATCAATCCCAGGGCATTGTGGCAACAGTACCCCAGGTGTGATCAGAAAGAAAGCGGCGCACGCCTTCATCAGCGTGCGCCGAGTTTCAGGCGATAGTTATTAGGCGCTTCAGGTCATCGCCAACAGATCCCTCACGATGAGCCTCGCCATGTCGGTGTCGTCCATCGCAGGATCGGGAAGCTCGCCCTCGGTGAACGAGGCGAGGAACTTCGCCTTTGTGATGAGGCCCATCAGCGTCGTCGCCGGCATCGCCATCGCCTGCTCGAGCAGGGCAGTGTAGCGGCGGAAAAGTTCGTTCTGGCGCTGCTCCGCGGCACGGAAGCCGACCGCCACGGCGATAGCCTCGCAAGCGGCCGAATGCCGGTCGTGGGTCTCGATGATCACCGTCGCGCGAGTCTTCAGGGGCTCGGGGAGCCCCGGCAGGACGCCGCGTAGCCAGTCGAGATCCCGGGTGTCGCAGGCCTCTTCGCCGTCGGCACCACGGACGCTGATCGTGGGGTCGCCCTTCTGCCACCGCAGCTCGCTCGGAAGAGGCGGCAGGATCGCCAAGTAGCGGCGCTCGGTCACCTCCCGGTCGGCGTTGGCGGTCTTCAGCGCCTCCGCGAGAGCGAGCCCCTCGTTCGCGAGCGCGAGGAGCGCGCCGTCTCCGGCGCTGGAAGCCTGCTTCGTCGGGATCTTCGCCTTGCGAGCACGGGTGGTAGACTGCGTGTCAGCCTTCGGCATGGGTAAGCTCCATGGTGAGGGTTAGGGTCGAGCGGGAAGCTGCTACTTCCCCTCGACCTGCCTATACAGTACTCGAAATCGACGATGGTTGCAAAAACAAAGTATTGACAGGCAGCCTGTCAATAATTTGTCTGATATGTTCGCAAGGCTTTGCCTTGTATGTCTCCGTGATGCCGGAAACTCCGCGTCATTATTCGAGGTGACCATCGCTCGGCAGCATCCGCAGGATCAGGTCACTCGGGCTTTCGGCAGCCTCCGACCGGACGTCGAACACTGGCCGCCGGCCTGCGAGAGCGCGGAACTCCGGCTGATCCGTCAGCGACCCGATGAACGCCAGCGCGCTCGACCGATCCAGCCCCGCGGTGAGGTAGCCTGACTCCGACAGAAGCCGCTCGACCTCCCGCATCTCCTCGGCCTGGCCTTCCGGGTCGAGTTCTGACAGGAGCGTCAGCATTCGCTTGGAAAGGCGGGCTCTTTCCATGGGCAATGGACTCCTGCCGCAAGCGAACTGCTTCGCCTTCCTAATACCTGATGCAAGTCATCGCGACGAGCGCGACAGGGCGCGCCTCTGTTCCGCCATCGTTGGCGACCGTGACAGAGGTCGAAGACGACGAGGTCCCGGTGTGCGAGTGGGAACCGGCGCTGTAGGTCGTGTCGAGGCCGTTTGCAGATGTCACGCGGACGCCGGTTCCTGAAGCGCCAGTTGAGGTCGTGCCGCCGCCGGTGTTGGCAGCGACGCCCGGCCCCGTGACAGATAGATTGTTGAGGTTCGAATACGTATAAGAGTGCGAGTGTCCCGGATCGTATATCCCAGCCGCGTGATAGTGCAGACCATCGGTGCTGATCGAAGTCGTCGTCGTCGTCGTCGCCGTGGCGGTGTGGTTGTGCTGCTTGTTCTGGTCGGCTTGCACCTGCCCGACGTGGATCGATGAGGTGCGCGAGCGAAGGAACCGGCCAGCCGTCTTCGTATCGGGAAGCGTAAACGAGTTCGCGTTCACGGTCCCGTACGGCGAGACATAGACGGTCGAGGTCGCCGAGCCAGTGCAGGTGTTGTTGATCGTGATCTGGGAGGACGAGTCGACCGAAACAATCGTCGAGCCGTCCGTGATGCCGGTGCCTCCCACGTAGTAGCCGGCCTTCATGTTCGACGTGTCGGACAGTCCCGTGATGACGGCCGACCCGTTCGTGTGAGCTCCGGATTGCTGGATCACCAGCTTGTTGAACAGGTCTGGGAAAGAGGCAGCCGCCTTGACCGCTCCGTCTGCTTCGAACGCGAAGGAGGGAGACACCGCGCCGCTGTGCTGGACGTAGGTTCCAACCAATTCAGCGTCCGCGCGTCGGACCACGTTCGATCCGAAGCACCAGATCCTCGTCATGGCTCCGCGGGGCACGTTGACCGCGGTCCCCGACGACGTCTTGACCAGGACACCGAAGTTGCCGGTCGTCCCGTTGTAGAAATCCCAGGGCTTTTTCGAGTTCGGGACGACGATGGTCGCGTCACTCGACAGCGCCCCGGTGACGGACACGGCGGCGCACCGCGCCTGATCCGCCGTCAATGTCGTGGAGCCGCCCGTCGTCGACACCGAATGGATTTCGGCGATGGCGTCCTCGATCAACTCGGTGACGTATTGGTTGTGGTTGTCGCCCCAGGTGTTGTCGTTGTTGCCGGTGCCCTGGAGCAGCAAGCCGAGCAGCGAGGTGTAGGCGTCAGCGGGCATGCGCGGGTCCTCCCGGAATCGTCAGGTCTTGGTTGTTTGGGACCGTTTCAGAAGAAGGTGCTCGGCTCGTTATGGTGACATCCGTCCTGGCCTCTGGAGGCGATTCATTCTCCGGGATCTCGCCGGCCTTTAGGGCGGCGACACGGGCGGCGATGGCGGTGCGCTCCTCGGTCGCCTTCCGGGCGGCGTCCTCCGCCTCGGCATGCTGGCGCCGGCGCTCGGCGTCCTGCTCCTGCCGGACCCGCTCGGCCTCGGCCAGGCGCTCCTCGTGCGCGGTCTTGGCCGCCTGCCAGGGCGGTAGGAACGGCAGCACGCGCGCCTCGTCGGCGAAGTGCTCGACGTCGAACTTGCCGGGCACCGAGCTGGTGCGCCGGATCTCGCCGTCGCGGCCGTCCCAGATCATCGAGACGAAGCGGGGGTCGGTGATCAGCGCCGAGGCGTCGACGTGGAAGCCCTCACCATTGACCGCGACGTGGGTGGTTTTGGCATTGCCGGCGATCTGCACGTGGACCTGCATGGGGTTCTCCTGTCAGCGCTTGATCCGCACCGTTCCGTCCGGGTGGCGGTAGAAGGAGCCGGAGACGATTGAGTTGTAGTCGTCGGCGGTCGTCGGCGCGTAGGGCGTTTCGCGCGTGCCGTTACCCCTCATGCCGAGCTCGCCGCGGAACCGGTCGTTGAACGTGTCCGCCGCCTTCGGCGCAGCCGGAGCCGCCGGTGCCGGGGCGGCTGGTGCGGCGCCGGCCGGGGTCTCGCCTACGCCGAGCTCGCGGCGGATCCGCTTCTCGTACTCGCCGTGCAGGGCGCGCAGCCGCTCCGTCTCCTTCTGCCGCTGCTCGTCGGTCAGCCGGAAATTCGTCGCCAAGCTGTCGATCGTCTTCTCGGTCCGCGCCAAGCTGCGAGCGATCAACCCCTCCGCCGCAACGACCCGGCGCGACCGCGGCATCTCGGCGAGCGTCTTGGGCACGCCTGTCCCGTCGTCGTCGCTGCCGCCGTCGGTCAAGGCGCTGGCCCGGCGGCGGGCGAGGTCGGTCTTGGCGTCGATCAATCCGAGGGTCGCATCGGCTTCGTTCGACCGTCGGACCATGTCGACCGCCTTCACGCCGCGGCCGAACTCGGCCTCGTCGAAATCGTTGCTGCCTTTCAGCGCACCGCCCATGCTCTTCCCGAAGGCCCCGAGCGGCATGCTGCCGTCCATCGCACCGAACCCGCCGGCAAGAGCTGCGCCGATCCCCCTGGCCGCCGGAACGGATCCGGTGACGGCCGTGAGAAGCCCGCCCGCGCTCGTCTGATACGGTCGGCTCGGGAACGGCCGGCCGAGAACGTCCGGCGGATCGGGGGGCTGCGGCACGGCGCCCTGCGAGGGCACGTCCGCTCTCGGCGAGCCGGCGCCTCCTGGCAGCTTGGCGAGCAGGGCGGCGATCGGGTCGCCTGGCACGCTTGGAGACGAGGCCGGCGATGGATGACCGGCTCCGCCGAAGAGCACGTCGATGATGTTCATTGGATTTTCTCCTCAGGGCTGGCGCTGGTGGGATGCATGTCTTGTCCGCGGCGCGCACGCTCGCGGGCCGCGGCGGCCTGGAAGGCGTCGAAGTCGATGGTCACCGAGGACGCACCGGCACCCGGAGGCGGAGGCGAGGTCACGGCGCCACAGGCCGGATCGTCCCGACGGCGCATGAAGTCCTTCAGGCGTTGCTCCGTGGTTGGCTCTGCGCGATTTTGCGCCGTCGAGGACGCTTCGATCGGCGTCGCCGTCTCGGCCGCCAGAGCGTTCAGCTTCTCGAAGCCCTCCAGGGCGGCGACGGCGGCGTTGCTGGTCCGCTCGATCAGCACGCCCAGCTTGTCCGGAGCGTCCCGAACCAGGGGCCCGGGATCCCGCGCGACGTGCTGCGCCACCTTCCGGGTCGCCTCCAGCAGGTCCGAGAACGTCCGCCGGGCGCGCTCGGCGTCGGTTAAATCGTCCTGGTCGGCCTCCGGGGAGGCTTCTCCGCAGCCCAGCGCGAGAGCCGGCAGGCTGTCGAGACGGCGCTGCGGGTCGCCGGTCAGCACCGGCACGGCGGCATCGAGCTCCGCGCGCGGCTGCGGCGGCTGCCGGGGCGCCCCGGCCTGCCAACCCGCTCGCCGCCACCTGGAAATGCTGTCGTGGCCCACCGGCCGGCCCGCCTGCGTGAGCGCCAGGGCGACACGCCGACATGAGGGCTGGTCCATGCTTTCCCACACCGCTCGGGCCTCGGCAGGGGTGGCGGGGCGGATCACTGGTCCCTCCGTCCGGAAGTGTCCGGCGTCCGATCGGACGCTCGGACAGCGCGTCTGATCTCGGACAGCGCCCTTTCGCTGCCGGCAACCGAGCGCCGCCGACCACCGAAGCTCCGGTCCGTGCCGTTCGGGTCGACCTGCTCCACACAGCGGTTCACGAGGGCGTCGGCAGCCCTAACGTGCCGCCGAAGCTTGAAATCGGCGCCCGTGGTCGTGGCGAACTGCGGCGCAGTAGCCGGAAGCGGCCGCCGGTGTGATCCGGTGGCGGGGGCCCGGTCCATGGTGTTGAGCTGTCGTTTTGCCATGCCGCTGTCCCATTCAGGAATCGTAGCCGCGGCGGCGGAGCGCGGCTGCCTGACCGCATGCTTCGATGAACGCTGCGGCCGATTCCTCGAGCGCAGCTCGGATCCGCATTACCGCAGCCAAGTCCCTTTCCGCCCGCTCGCCCAGATCGCGGTCGAGCAGCGAAGCGACGACGAGCATCAGGCGCTGCGTCTCGGCGACCAGACGCTCGAAGTTCTCCCTGGGAGAAGTTCCGGTTGCGGCACCAGTAACACCCCCCGGCTCAGTGCCTGCGGCCGCGGCCGACGCGAGTTCGTCGAGGAGGCCGAACGCCGGGGGCGTGGCCTCTGCCGCGGCGCGCCGATGCGCCTCGAAGACGTGCACGTCGAACAGGCGCCTGTCCTCGGCCTGCATCTCCGCAAGCCCAATCTCCTTCCGGTCGAACCGCTCGGCGTTGGCGACACGAGCGGCGAGCTCTTGGAACAGGAGGCCAGGATACGGGTGGCCGATGGCCCGCACGCGGTGCTCCGCCGCGAGGTGGCTCGCGACCAACTCCGCCATCGACCGGAACTCGTGCTCGCGGGCCTGGCAGTGCCGGATGCCGGCGGCGAGGTGGTCCTCCAGGCAGGGCGGTGCCGCGGGCGAGCACGCTCCGGCGCTCATCGGCGCGGCGGGAGCGGCCGGCTTGCTGGTGTCCGTGGTTTTCGTGATAGCAGCAGAAGCCCGGGCGATAGCCGCACCAACGGTGGCGGGCTCGGCCCGGCAAGCCGACCGGAGCTGCTTGGCGGCCGCCGGCGCGGCGGCTCGATCGCCACGGACCGACTTCCGACCGTCGGTCGGTGCCGTCGCGGTTGAGGCGCTCCCCGGATCGCGGTTGGCGTTCGGACTGCGGTTCGGCTTCATCTTGGGGCTCTCTGGTCTTGGCGAAGGTGATCGGAGCATCGCCCCCGCAACCGCACCGGTGTCCTATAGACACCGGTTGCGGTGGTTGCGGCGTGGGTCCCGGCGATGGTTGCGCGATGGTTGCACCCCGGTTTCAAGCCGGTTTCAGCATGGTTGCGGTGGTTGCGGGTGGCCCCGAAATCGGATGGTTGCGGCATGGTTGCGGAGGGGGTTCCGCAACCATCGAAATTCGGGGTCAGAGCGGCCATGTCAGGTCCCCCTCGCAGGCCACCAGATTGGCGCTCACCAGCTCGCGACGATGCTTTGCGAACAAGGTCCGGGCGGAATGCGCTTTGGCGCCGGGATCGATCAGGCCCAGGGTCACGCACTCGGCGCGCCACACGTCGGTGGACACCGCGGGCTGCCCCCGGAGGTTCACCCGTTCGTCGCCGGCCATGGCGTTTCGGAGCGCGTCGAGGAACTTTCCGCCGAGCGGCGACACCTTGGCTGGGCGCCGTGCCTCAGCCGCCTCGAACGTCCAGCGGTCATCCACGAGGGCGACGCGGGCCTGTTGAAAGTCCAACCGGGTCGCCGGGCTCCGCTCGCGGGCCTTGCGGAAATCCAGGCAGAACGACACGTCCGTGTCGTCTCGGCGAACTGCTTCGAGCACCACCACCGTGTCCATCTGCCATTCGCGGGTCTTGGTGCCGTATCCGCGGGTTTCGTCGTGGCCGGTGTGGTGCACCCAAATCTGGCCGATGCCGCGCCGTGTCAGCGAGCGCGCCCACGGCAGCGTTTGCTGCCACGACTCCTCGTCCTTCATGTCACCTGTGGTCAGGCACATGATGCTGTCGAAGATGACGAGGTTGATACCGCCGATCCGCTGGATGAGCGCCTCGACACAGGCCCGGCCGGCCGGGGTGTTCAGCGGCGCGAACGCCTCGACGTCTTCGTGGCTGAACGCGAAGAACCCGGCCGGCACTTCGCCGAGCCGCTCGACCGCGTCCGCGATGCGCTGTCGCAGCAGGCGGCGGGACATCTCGCCGTCGATGTAGAGCACCTTCGCCGGGCGGCGGCCGCGCCAGTGCAGAAACCCCTGACCGGAAGCCGCAGCCATGCCGATCGCCATCGCGAAGTTGGTCTTGCCGAGACCAGTCCCGGCGATGAGCAGAACCCGCGACGTCGTGGTCAGCCAATCCCCCATCAGGGGATCGGGCTGGTCCAGCTTCCGAGCCTGCCACTCGGCAATCGACAGCGGAACGTGTTGAATGCCAAAATCGACAGCTGGGGCCGTCAGCACCGGGCCGTACTCACGGGGCATCAACACTGCCGGCGGCGGCTCTTCCGGGTTGTCGAGCGCGTCGGCGATTGCACGGATCACCGCGTCCTCGCTGGTGCGCGCCAGCAATCCAGTGCTCTCGGCCTGCTCGAGCAACTCGTCGATCACCGTCGACCGATCGATAAACCCCTGCCGAACCGGAATTGCGAGCCGCGACGCCCCGGCTTTCAAGGCCAGCAACTGGGGGATCGGTCGTTCTGCGAGCGCGATGTCCGCCTTCGTCTCGCGGAGAACAATTGCCGCAGCGGACTCGGGATCGAGAGCGTGTGCCGCTCCATTGATACCTGCGCTCATGGCGACCGCACCTCCGGAACCGCGATCCGGTCGAGAGCGGCGCCCAGGATTCCCGATGCGCGGCCGCTGCCGTCGCGGATCAGCGCGCGCCGGAGCGTCTCGGCCTCACACCCATGCTGGAGCGCGAGCGAGGCGGCGACCGCAGCGTCCCGGGCGTGGATGTCGACTGCGCTGCCGTCCTTCGCGATGTTCAGGAACACCTCGGCCAGACGCCCATCTTCGAAGCGGCCAATGCCCGCCCGGCAGCGCATGCCGGAGTGCTCGAACTCGAAGACTTCGTGCTCGCGACGGTTCGGAAGGCGCTGGCGTTCTGTCATCGCAACACCGCCTTCCCAACGCGCTCGGCCACCGCGGCGATTTCCGCGGCGAGGCGCAGCGGGATCACCACGAGCGGCTCGCGTCGGTCGGCCCGGACCACCAGAAGGTCCCGGCCGTCGAGCCATCCGTACAGCTCGCGGAACCCGCCCGCCCGGACCTTCACTTCCACGACTCGGTCGACGCCGAGCAGCGGGACCATGACGTCGCCCGTGTAGCGGCCTCCGGCGGAGCCGGAGAGCGGGACTCGCTCGGCCGCGAAGCCGCGTTCTTGGAGGAAGCGCACCAGCGCCCGCTCGGCGCGGTCGCCCTTCTGACGAGAGCGCCGGCCGCCGCTCATGATCGCCTCCCGGCCGAGCCGATGCCGAGCTCGTCACAGAGGCGGTCGATGAAGGCCTGCTCGTTCGTCCGACTGATCACGATGAAGGTGTCGTCTTCCTCGTCCCAAGACCGCTCCTGCCGGATCACGAGGGCGCCGCGCTTGTTTCTGTAGACGGCCGTCGCGCGCTGCTCCTGCAGGACGATCGAGTCGTTCTCATCCCAATCGAAGTCGTCGATGTCGGCGGCTTCGCTGTCGCGGACCTTCCTGGGGCCGATCGGGTCGATACCGAGCGCGTCGACCCGGCGGAGTTCGGCTTCAGGAACGGCGATGACCTCGTGGCCGTTAGAGACCAGCGTTGTTGTCGCGCCTTTCGATGGCACCTTGTTCTCGTCGAAGAGAGAGGCAACGGCGCTCATCACGCTTGCGCTCCCTGCTCGACAACATGGACGGCGCCGGGCTCCAGAACGTATCGGGCGTGCGTGCCCGGGAACGCGCCGCCGTGCGCCTCGTCGATCGTCTGGACGGGCACGCCGGCCTTGCGGATCTTGTGCACGTAGTCCGACCATCGCGGCCCGGGCGTGTCGATCGGCGTGCAGCCGGCGGCGCCGGCGCGGAGCAGGTGATCGAGCGCCCACGCGGTGCGGCCGCGGAAGATGTGCTCGGGTCCGTCCGGTCCACCGATCCGCACCCGGATCGCGACGGTTCCCCGCTGGCGCTTCGGGGAGGGGGTGGACCGCGCCGCCGCTTTCACGCGGGGCGTCCAGGCGAAGAGGTCGCTCGTCGTCGGAGTCGTGCTCATTCGGGCCCTCCAAAGACGAGGGGCAAGATCACGGCCGCCACCGACGACTTCAGGCGGAAGCGCGAGACGAGGTGACCGACTTGCAGAACACCGAGCGGGAGGATATCGTCCGGAACCGTCTGGCTTCCCAGCAGACGATCAGTTCCGGACGGCGTCGTGCCTGCCAGCACGGCGCCGTTCGTGTTTCTGGTGCACATGGTCGATCACGCCGCCGCCTTCTTCGAGATCACCGGGAGGCGGTCCGCCAGCGCGACCAGATCGGCGTGCGGAACCAGGGTCTTTCGGCCGAGCTTCTTGATCGGCAACTCTCCGGCGGCGACCAGCGCATACAACTTGCTGCGGCCTATGCCGAGAGCTCGGCAGGCGTCCGGAATTGGGAGGAGCAGCGGAGTCACGTTCATTTAGTTCGTCCTCGTGGTCGAAAACGGCCGGGAACGGCCGGTCGAGGACGCACGTTGGCCCCGGATACGCGGGGTAGAATAGCCGCTCCGAAAAAGGTGGCGCTTCGAATTAGCGCTTCGATTTCTTGCGCCCGGGCAACGCTTTCACGCAAAGCCCCGCCCTCTTCCTGGCTTGAGGCCATACGCGGTTCAAGAAGCCGCGGTCTGAGACGTGAGAACGAACCAATTCCGCGGCGTCGTCTCTCCGTAGGTCGGCATTCTTTTGAAGTGCTTCTGTGACAATGCGGACTGCTTCGGCCTCATCCTTGGCCGATATTTCCAGGCTCATCCCTCCCGAGGGCGACGCTTCCTGCCCTCTCAGCCTCATCCATCGCTTGATGCCCTTCTGGTCGGCGACAACGTGCCTCCAGAGCACCCCGTGGTCGGGATGGATGCGACGCCGATAGCGGAGGAGGTCGAACGGTTCCGACCGGATCGTTCCGGTCGCCAAATCGAAACCGCGTACCTCGACGAAATCAGTTGCGGGGATTGGTTCGGATGGAGGCGATTCCGAACGGCGCCCGGCGAACCGGACAATTCCGCTCGCCGCGGCTCTGCTGAGCGCTTCGTCCAAGCGCCGGCGCTCGGTGGGAATCGCGGCGGTCGTCACACCGTGAAGCCAAGCCCCTGGAAGGGGCGGGAATTGCTCCATCTCATCAGGTGACGCTCGATCGCCAGATGCGGGATCCGCGCCATAGAGCACCCACCAGAGGGCATCCTTCAACGATATCCAATCCCGAACGGCTTCTGATTCCGACATCGCGCGCACCTCGCGCCAGCACCAGAGTGAGCACGGGGAAACCGGTGGTGCGAACCGGCTTGTCGGATGGCCGTCCTATCCCCGTGCGTCCGTGACTCTCAGCTCCGCTTCACGAGCGGCACGACCACGCCGCTGGTCGCCGCCGGCGCTGTGCAGTATCCAGCCCACGCCTCCATGAGCCGCCGGCGCTTCTCGAGCGCGTCGCCGCGACGGTAGGCGCGCTCGGTGGCATCCCCAACGACGTGGGCCAGCGCGGCCTCGGCGATTTCGCGCGGGAAGCTCGTCCGCTCACCGGCCCAGTCGCGGAACGCCGAGCGAAACCCGTGAACCGTCAGATCGCCGCGCTTGGCACGGCGCAGGACCATCGTCAGCGCCATCACCGAGAGCGGCTTGCCCGGCTTCGCGCCGGGGAACACGAACTCGCTCACCTTCGTCTCGGCGAGCGCCGTCAGGATCGCGACGCACCGCCCGGTCAGAGGAACCCGATGCTCACGGCCGGCCTTCATGCGGCTGGCCGGCACGGTCCAGACCTTTGCGTCGAGATCGATCTCGGACCACCGTGCTCCGAGCACCTCGCCCGATCGCGCTGCGGTCAAAACGGCGAACTCCAGGGCGCGGGCCGAAATGCCTTCCATCGCGCGAAGTTTGGCCAGAAACGCCGGCACCTGATCGAACGGCATCGCGGCGTGATGGCCGCGGGAGAGCTTCGCCCGCTTCGGCAGGAGGTTGGCGAGGTGACCGCGCCAGCGGGCCGGATTCTCCCGCGACCGCAGACCACGCGCCGCCGCGGCGTCGAGCACACGCTCTATCCTGCCGCGCACCCGGGACGCCGTCTCCGGCTTCGTCTGCCAGATCGGCTTCAGGCACGCGAGCACCTCGTCCGTGTCGATGTCGGCGAGGCGCTTCGACCAAATTGGCGCCGCGTAGGTCGTGAGCGTCGCACGCCACTGCGCCCGATGCTTCTCGTTCCGGAACCCCGCTTCGATCGTGTCGAGCAACGTCAACGCGAACGCTCCGAAGGTGGCGCCGCCGGCCGCTGCGGCGCGCTCGCTGCGCCGGGCCGCGAGCGGGTCTCTCCCGGCGTCCAGAAGGCGCCGCGCGTCAGTGGCCTGTGCCCGGGCGTCCGCGAGAGTAACGGTCGGGAACGAGCCGAGCCCCATCTCGACCCGCCGCCCAGCGCGCATGTAGCGCAACACCCATTTCCGAGCGCCCGTGCCGGAGACGACAAGCCGCAGCCCGCGCCCGTCCTCGTACTTGCCCGGCTTGGCCGTTTCGACCTTCCGGTTTGAAAGCCCGCTCGACCTCGCCATGCGGTCCCCCAACAGGTCCCCCAAATCGACGCGGATTGTAACAAACGCCAGCGCACGACGGTAGATAAACGATGCGAGATATTGCCGTGATATCGCGCTTTCTGTGGAGGCCGAAGGACGGCTGCGGATTTCGGTTCTGCGGACACCCCGTCCGCCAGCCCAGTCGAGACGCCGACAGGATGTCCTCCGCCACGGCGACGGGCGGCCGCTCTTCGTCGGCCGCGCATCGAGCCGACGCCGCGCCGGGTAACCACGCCGCGAAAATCGCCGAAAGCGTCACGTCGTCGACCGAGTTCGACTCGACTTCCGCGGGCTGTTGGGGAAGACTGCGCGCCGACGGCCGGCGAGGGCCCGTGCGCGTCTCGCGCGCATCCCTCGGCGCAAAAAAAAGAGGCCGCGCGGCGTAAACGTCGGCGGCCCGAAGTCTAGGGAGGAAACGCCCAAGGAGGGCACCGCCGGCCGTCAGCCAGCGGCGTGTCTGGAATACGTTGCCGCGACGCGCTGCACATCCGGCAAGTCCCGTAGTTCAAAGGGCTAATCGGCCCGATCGTCACCCGTGTGCCACACCTTCCGACGGGTTTCGGGCGACACGATAAAGGGACTCTTACGGACCATAACCGCATCCGGTCGGACGCGATAACGGCCGGGCAGGACCTCATAACGTCGGGTAAAGAGTCGTGCACACCCGATGCCGCGTCGGGTCGACTCGGCCTGAGATCGGCGGACGAATCAGGTCACCCGAATCAGGTCACCCGCATCACGTGACCCGAATCACGTCGCGCGTGCTGGCGAACTCCGGGTCGCGCGCGGCGTCCCGGCGCGGCCGGACCGGCGGTGCCGAACCGGAGCCAGCAAAAAAGAAAAGGGGCGGTCCGTGAGGACCACCCCTTTCGTGTCGCACCACTCACCCCCGTGAAGCGGCGCAACGAGGCCTTTCTAGAGGGTCGCGGCGTGTCGGACTTTGACACAGATCAGAGAGACGCTTTTTTCCGATCGCGTCCGGTCCGTCCACGACAACGCCGCCGTGCGGCGTGTGCAGCGTCTCGCGCGGCGCGCGACGCGAGGCCGGCCGGGTCGGCCCGTCGGGTTTCTCCGCGTGGGTTTTCACCTCGTTGGTTTTCACATGGCACGCCCCCGCCGGTGCGCGTTCCGGCGGGCCGAGAGATCGGTGACACTCCCGGTCCGCCGGCCCGCACGTCCGCACAACAACCCGCCGCGGGGCCGGATCCCTGGAACGAGTCGGAGGAAACATGAGCAGCAAGGCACGGGTGGTGAGATACGCGCAGCCGGGCGGCCCCGAGGTCCTGGCGATGGAGACGATCGATCTCGCCGACCCCGGACCGGGCGAGGTGCAGATCCGCCAGTCCGTCGTCGGGCTCAACTATCAGGACTGCTACTTCCGCTCCGGCTTCTACCCGGCCCCCCTGCCCGGCGCGGTGGGAACCGAGGCGGCCGGCACGGTCGAGAAGGTCGGCGCCGGCGTCAGCGAATTCGCGGTCGGCGACCGCGTCGTCTATGCGGGCGGCGCGTCGGGCTCCTACACGGACCTGCGCAACATGCCGATCGAGCGGGTGCTGAAAATCCCGGCCGGCGTGTCGGAGGCGCACTCCGCCGCCCTCCTGATGAAGGGCATGACGGTCGAGTACCTGATCACCCGCTGCTATCCGATCAAGCGGGGCGAGTGGGTGCTGTTCTGGGCGGCGTCGGGCGGCGTCGGCCTGATCGCCGGCCAGTGGGGCCGGCACATCGGCGCCCGCATGATCGGGGTCGCGGCCGGCGAGGAGAAGTGCCGGCTGGCGCGGGAGAACGGCTACGAGGTGGTGATCGACCGCACCCGCGAGGACGTGGCGGCGCGGGTGAAGGAGATCACCGGCGGCACCGGCGTGCCGGTCGTCTACGATTCGGTCGGCAAGGCGAGCTTCGACGCCTCGATCGCGTCGCTGGCGCCGCGCGGGTACTTCGTCTCGTTCGGCACGACGACGGGCGCGCCGCCGCCGGTCGAGGCCGGCCTCCTGCAGAAGAAGGGCTCGCTCTACTTCACCCGGCCGACGCTCGCGACCTACTGCGCGACGCGCGAGGAGATCGCGATGTCGTCCGGCAAGCTGTTCGATCTCGTCGCCGCCGGCACCGTCAAGGCGCATGTCGGCCGTCGCTACCGGCTCGACGAGGCCGTGCAGGCGCATCGCGACCTCGAGGCGGGCAAGACCATCGGCTCGTCGCTGCTGATCCCTTGACGGGACTAGAGTGGTTTCCGCTGACGCCGACCCACACTCCGCTCAGTCCCGCGAAAGCGGGAATCCAGAGCCACACGTCGTGCGGCCCCTGGGTCCCCGCCTTCGCGGGGACGAGCGGAGGTCGGGGGCGATTCATCAAGACCGAAAGCCGCTCTAACCGCTGCGTCCGCCTCTCGACAGACCGGGCAATCGGCACGATACCTTCGGGCGCCGGACCGGGTTCCGGTCCGCACGCCCGGAGGACAGTCATGGACCATGGGCAGTTCCAGAAGGTCGCCGGCGCAGCGGCCGGAGCGGCCGTGGTGGCCGGCATCGCCGCCGTCGCCACCGGCCGCTTGCCGCGCTGGCTGCGCATCACCGTCGTGCTGGGGACGACGCTGCTCGCCTTCGCGGGCGGCCTCTGGGGATGGCGCTACGTCACCGCGCCGAAGACCCTGACGGTCGCGACCGGATCACTCGGCGGCGAGACCCCCAAGGTGGTGACGGCGCTCGCGGCGCGGCTCGCCGCCGCCAAGGCGCCGGTGCGGCTCAAGGTGATCGACAAGGGCAGCGTGCTGCACGCCACCGAGGCCTTCTCGTCCGGCGAGGTCGACCTCGTGGTCGGGCGATCCGACGTCGGCGACCTCGGCGATGCGCGCGCCGTCGTGATCGTGTCCAACATCGTGGTGCTGCTGGTGACGCCGCCGGGCAGCAAGATCACCGAGATCGCCGAGCTGAAAGGCAAGACCGTCGGGGTGATCAGCGGCCCGGTCAACCGCGCGGTCGTCGCGGCGCTCAAGCGCGAATACGATCTCGACCACCTCAAGGTGACGTTCCGCGACCTGTTCGTCACCGACGCGCCGGCCTCGGTCGCGTCCAAGCAGGTCGCCGCGATCCTGGTGGTGATGCCGCTGACCGAGAAGTATCTGGCGATGCTGCGCAGCCTGTTCCCGAACGGCCGGGGGGCGCCCGGCCTGATCGCGATCGAATCGGCCGGCGCCATCGCGGCGGTGTCGCGCGCCTACGAGAGCTACGACGTGCCGAAGGGCACGCTGCGCGGCTCGCCGCCGATCCCGGACGACGACCTCACGACGCTGCGCGTGCCGGTCCATCTGCTGGTCCGCAAGACCATCGACGAGGACACGGTCGCGGCGCTCGCCAAGGCCATCATGGACGTCCGCCGCGATCTCGTCGGCGAGTACCCGCTGCTCGCCCAGATCGCCGCGCCGAGCACCGACAGCGACGCCTTCGTGCCGATCCATCCCGGCGCGGCCGCGTATTTCGACGGCAACGTGAAGACCTTCTTCGACAAGTGGGGCGACCAGATCTTCTACGGCTCGATGCTGCTCGGCGGCCTCACCTCGGTGGCGGCCGCGGCCTGGCGCTTCATGGCGCGCGACTTCGGCCGCGAGATCAACGCGCTCGCCGGCCTGCGCGGCTTCGCCGAGCGGATCGAGGCGGCCGCCGACGAGCCCGCGCTCGCCGGCATCGAGCGGGAGATCGACACGATCCTGCACGGCGAGCTCGACCGCATCGCGGCGCGCGACCCGGATGCCGCCGACCCGGCCGCGCTGTCGCTCGCGACGCACCGTCTGGAGCGTCTGATCGCGCGCCGCCGGGAGGCGCTGACCGGCGTCCCCGCATCACCTCCGCCGGCGACGCCCGTCGCGGCCGATGCGGCCGGCCCCGCCGACGCCGAGCCGCAACATGCATGAGCCGCAACATGCATGAGCCGACGAGCGCCCGCGCGATGCGCGGCTTCCGGGCACGGCTGCGCCGCGCCCAGGAGCGCTGGAGCGATCAGCTCCTCACCGTGCTGATGGTTCTCATGCTGCTTCTGTTCTTCGTCGCCGTGCCGCTCCAGGCGACGGGCTCGGAGCCGGGCCAGATGCTCGGCGCCGTCGTGCTGCTCGGCATCATGGCGTGCGCGCTGGTGATGTCGGGCAACCCCTGGGTCTTCGCCCTTCTGCTGGTCGGCCTGGTGATGAACGGCACCGCCGTGGTGCTTCGCCTGCACACGCCGTCCCGGATGGACATCATGCTGGCCGCCGGCGGCTGGCTCATCCTCTCCGTGGTGCTCGGCTCGGTGGTGGCGCGGCTGGTGTTCGGTCCCGGCCGGGTGAACACTCACCGGGTCATCGGCGCGGTGCTGCTCTATCTGCTGGTCGCCGCCGCCTTCGTGGCCGTCTACGCCTTTGTCGGCCTGTTCATCCCGAACGCCTTCGCCGGGCTCGAGATCGTCGACAGCCCGAGCAACGCCAGCAACCTGATCTATTTCAGCTTCGTCACCCTGACCTCGACCGGCTATGGCGACATCGCGCCGGTGCATCCGATCGCCCGAGCGTGCTGCAACATCGAGACGATCATCGGCCAGCTCTATCCGGCGACCCTGCTGGCCCGGCTGGTGACGCTGGAGCTGGAGCACCGGCGCGAACGCATCGCCGGCCGCGACGCGTCGCGCGGCGAGCACCCGGGGCGCGGCCGGCGGGAGTGATGCGGCTGCACTGAGCTAACCGTTGGTCATTCCGGGGCGGCGCGACGCGCCGAACCCGGAATCCAACCCCGACGGCCGAACGCGTCGCTGGATTCCGGGTTCGCAGCTTCGCTGCGCCCCGGAATGACCGAGACCTTTTCAGCCAACGCGGGATGACCCGGTCCGCGGTCACAGCGTAAGGCGACCGACGGGTCGGCGCCTGCCGAGCGCCCTGCCCCGCCGCCCCTGCTTCGGTGCCCGGTCCGCTGCGCGCGCCCTATTCGGTGGAGGACAGCATCCGGTGGCCGTGCTCGGTCAGCCGGTCGTGGTGGTCGATCAGGCCGTGGTCGCGCAGACCGTCGACCACCCAGGCGTGGAGCGTGGCGGCGTGCCCGTGGGCGACGCGCGCGAGGTAGTGGCACATGTCGGACGTCGGCATGAACGCGACCAGATCGCTGCGCTGAAGCACGGGGACGCTCCTGCTGGGGTTGCACACGCACAAGATGGTACCGACTCGGCGTCGCAGTGCAACACTTTTGTTCGCAGGAGGCTTACATTCTGTAATATTCTTTCCCGCACTGCAGCATAAGGGCGAGCATGGGCGGCCGCGGAAGCGCCGGGGCGCGCCGGAGGCTCACTCGGCCGGCGCCGTGCGCGTGACCCCATCGTCGGGCGTCGCCCGGCGCCGGGCAAAAGCGACGATCTCGCCGACGATGCCACGCCGGAACAGCAGCACGGTGAGCACGAAGATGCAGCCCTGCGCCACCAGCACCCACTCGCCGAAGCCCGTGAAGGTGTTCTGCATGATCACGATCACGGCGGCGCCGACGATCGGGCCGAACACCGTGCCCATGCCGCCGACCAGGGTCATCAACACCACCTCGCCGGACATCTGCCAGGTGACGTCGGTGAGCGAGGCGAGCTGGAACACCAGCGCCTTGGTGGCGCCGGCGAGGCCGGCGAGCGTCGCCGACAGCACGAATGCGATCAGCTTGAAGCGATCGACCGCGTAGCCGAGCGAGACGGCGCGCGGCTCGTTCTCGCGGATCGCCTTGAGCACCTGCCCGAACGGCGAATGGATGGTGCGCCAGATGATCAGGAAGCCGGCCGCGAAGATCGCCAGCACGACGTAGTAGAGCGAGAGGTCGGACGAGATGTCGATCAGCCCGAACAGCGGCCGGCGCGGGATCGCCTGGATACCGTCCTCGCCGCCCGTGAACGGTGCCTGCAGGCAGAAGAAGAACACCATCTGGGCGAGCGCCAGCGTCACCATGGCGAAATAGATGCCCTGGCGGCGGATCGCGATGAAGCCGGCGACCAGCCCGAGCGCCGCCGCGACCGCGGTGCCGGCGAGGATCCCGAGCTCGGTGGAGAGCCCCCAGGACTTCACCGTGTAGCCGGACACGTAGGCCGCGAAGCCGAAGAACATCGCGTGGCCGAAGGACAAGAGCCCGACATAGCCGATCAGCAGGTTGAAGGCGCAGGCGAAGAGCGCGAAGCACAGCACCTTCATCAGCAGGACCGGATAGATGGCGAAGGGCGCGGCGACGAGCGCCGCGATCAGCACGGCGAAGACGATCATGTCGACGTTGCGGGCGCCGGTCGCGGCCCTGCGGCTCGTGCTGGTCATCGCGGCGTTCCGAACAGGCCCTGCGGGCGCACCATGAGGACGATCGCCATGATGACGAAGATGACGGTGGCGGAGGCCTCCGGCCAAAAGACCTTGGTGAGGCCCTCGACGACGCCGAGCCCGAAGCCGGTGACGATCGAGCCGGCGATCGAGCCCATGCCGCCGATGACGACGACGGCAAACACCACGATGATCAGGTTCGAGCCCATGGTCGGGTTGACGGTGTAGATCGGTGCGGCGAGCACCCCGGCCAGCGCCGCGAGCCCGACGCCCACCCCGTAGGTCAAGGTGATCATGCGCGGCACGTTGATGCCGAAGGCCTGGACGAGTTCGGGACGCTCGGTGGCGGCGCGCAGATAGGCGCCGAGCTTGGTGCGCTCGATGGTGAACCAGGTGAGCAAGCACACGACGAGCGAGAAGGCGACCACCCAGCCGCGGTACCAGGGCAGGAACATGAAGCCGAGATTCTGCCCGCCCGGGATCGGGTTGGTGTAGGGCAGCCCGGACGAGCCGTATTGCTGACGGAACAGGCCCTCGATGATCAGGGCGAGCCCGAAGGTGAGCAGCAGCCCGTAGAGATGGTCGAGGTGATAGAGGCGCGAGATCAGCAGGCGCTCGATGACGATGCCGGTCGCCCCGACGATCAACGGCGACAGCACCAGCGCGCCCCAATACGGGATGCCGGCGTATTGCAGCAGCATCCAGGCCACGAAGGCGCCCATCATGTACTGGGCGCCGTGGGTGAAGTTGATCACGTTCATCAGCCCGAAGATGACCGCGAGCCCGAGCGACAGGAGCGCATAGAACGCCCCGTTGATCAGCCCCAGCAGGAGCTGACCCATCAGGGCCTGGGGCGGCACGCCCAACAGCTCGAACATGTCTGCGTCACCTCGAGTCTCGTTTGCTCACCTCTCCCCGCCGTGCGGGGGCGCGGCTCTTGCCGCGCCAAAGAGGTCGACGTCGCGCGAACAGCGCGGATGTCGGGTGAGGGGGCGTCTCCGTATCCACGAGAGGCCCCCTCACCCGACTCGGACCTGCGGTCCGAGCCACCCTCTCCCCGCGCAGCGGGGAGAGGGAACAACAGGCTCCAGCCAGGACTTCGCCTTCACTTCACCAGCGCGCAGCCGCCCTCGGCGAGCGGGCGGAAGGCTTCCGCGGCCGGGATCGTGGCGACGACCTTGTGGTAGTCCCACGGGCCCTTGCTCTCTTCCGGCTTCTTCACCTCGACCAGCATGAGGTCGTGGATCTTGCGGCCGTCGGCCCGGATCGTGCCCTTGCCGAACAGCTTGTCGTCGGTCGGCATCTCCTTCATCTTGGCCACCACCTTGGCGCCGTCGCCGTCCGAGCCGAGCGCGTGCACGGCCTTGAGATAGTGCATCACGGCCGAGTAGACGCCGGCCTGCACCATGCTCGGATAGTTGCCCTTGTTGGCGGCCGAGAACTCCTTGGCGAAGGCGCGGTTGGCGTCGCTCGTGTCCCAGTACCAGGCCTCCGTGAAGGTCAGGCCCTGCGCCGTCTTCAGCCCCAGCGCATGGACGTCGGTGATGAAGACGAGGAGGCCGGCGAGCTTCTGGCCGCCCTGGACGATGCCGAACTCGGACGCCTGCTTGATCGAGTTGATGGTGTCGGCGCCGGCATTGGCGAGCCCGATCACCTGTGCCTTGGAGGCCTGCGCCTGCAGCAGGAACGACGAGAAGTCCTGGGCCGGGAACGGATGGCGCACCTTACCCAGCACCTTGCCGCCCATCTTCTCGACGACCGCCGCGGTGTCCCGCTCGAGCGCATGGCCGAAGGCGTAGTCGGCGGTCAGGAAGTACCAGGACTTGCCGCCCTGCTTGACCATCGCCGAGCCGGTGCCGTGCGCCAGCGCCCAGGTGTCGTAGGTCCAGTGGATCAGGTTCGGCGAGCAGGCCGAGCCGGTGAGGTCGGACGCGCCGGCGCCGGAGTTGAGGAAGACCTTGTTCTTCTCGCGGGTGATCTGATTGACCGCGAAGGCGACCGAGGAGGTCGGGGTGTCGACGATCACGTCGACCTGCTCGACATCGTACCAGCGCCGCGCCACGCCGGCGCCGATGTCCGGCTTGTTCTGGTGATCGCCGAACACCACCTCGATCTTCTCGAAGCACTTCTGCGCCTTGCAGAAGTCCTCGACCGCCTTCTTCGCGGCGAAGACCGAGCCCTGGCCGGACAGGTCCGCATAGGTGCCGGACTGGTCGTTGAGGACGCCGATCTTGATGACGCCGTCGCTCATCTGGGCGCTCGCCGGGCCGCCGGACCCGATCGCGAGCGCCGCGGCAGCGAGGCTTCCGAGCAGCATGGACTTGGTCTTCATCTGATTTCCTCCGGATTTTTTCTGGTCGCTTGGTTGGCTTGTCGGCCGAGCGCGACGAGACCCCGAAGAGTCCGGTCAAACGCCCAGATAGGTCTTCAGCTTCTCCCGGTTCTGCTCCAGCGCGGCGTTGGGGATCATGTCGATCACCTGGCCGTGCTCGACGACGTAGTGACGGTCCGCGACCGTCGCGGCGAAATGGAAGTTCTGCTCGACCAGCACGACCGTGAAGCCGTGCTCGCGCAGCATCCGGATGGTCGCCCCGATCTGCTGGACGATGACGGGCGCGAGCCCCTCGGTCGGCTCGTCGAGCAGCAAGAGGTCGGCGCCGGTGCGCAGGATGCGGGCGATCGCCAGCATCTGCTGCTCGCCCCCGGAGAGTTTTGTTCCCTGACTGCCAGATCGCTCGCGCAGGTTCGGGAACAGCTTGTAGATCGCCTCGAGATCGAGCCCACCGGCCTTCACGCGCGGCGGCAGGAGCAGGTTCTCCTTCACCGAGAGACTTGCAAAAATGCCGCGCTCCTCCGGGCAGATGGCGATGCCGGCGCGGGCGATGGCGTTGGACTTGAGATCGATAAGCTCGCGGCCGTCGTACTTCACCGAGCCGGTGCGCTTCGCCAGCATGCCCATCACGGCCCGCATGGTCGTGGTCTTGCCGGCGCCGTTGCGGCCGAGCAGCGTCACCACCTCGCCGCGGGCGACCTCGAAATTCATGCCGTGCAGGATGTGGCTCTCGCCGTACCAGCCTTCGAGGTCGCGGACCTGCAGCAGCGGCTCAGCCATGGCCGGTCCCCATGTAGGCCTCGACCACGGCCGGGTTCGACGACACCTCGGCGTAGGATCCCTCGGCGAGGATCTCGCCGCGGGCCAGCACCGTGATGCGGTCCGACAGGTCGGCGACCACCGAGAGATTGTGCTCGACCATCAGCACGGTTCGGTTCTCGGCGACGCTCAGGATGAGATCCGAGATGCGCTTGATGTCCTCGCGGCCCATGCCGGCCATCGGCTCGTCGAGCAGCAGCATCTCGGGATCGAGCGCCAGCGTCGTCGCGATCTCCAGCGCCCGCTTGCGGCCGTAAGGCAACTCCCCGGCGGTGAGGCGCGCATAGGAGCCGACGCCGACCTGCTCCAGAAGATCCATGGCTTGGTCGTCGAGCACCGCGACCGAGCTCTCCGGCTTCCAGAAATGATACGCGGTGCCGAGCGGCCGCTGCAGCGCCACCCGCACGTTCTCCAGCACGGTGAGATGCGGGAACACGGCCGAGATCTGGAACGAGCGCACCAGCCCCATGCGGGCGACGTCGTGCGGCTTCGCGGCCGTGATGTCGCGCCCGTTGTAGAGGATGCGCCCGGTGGTCGGCTGCAGGAACTTGGTGATCAGGTTGAAGCAGGTCGTCTTGCCGGCCCCGTTGGGGCCGATGAGGGCGTGGATGGTGCCGCGGGCGACCCTCAGGTCGACATTGTTGACGGCCCGAAAGCCCTTGAACTCTTTCGTCAGATTCTCGGTCTCGATGACCCAGTCCGTCATGCGGGCCGATCCGTTTCGCTGCCGGTGGCCGTCAACGGGCCGGCCGGCCGCGGCGGCCGGCCGGCCGATGCGCCGAGCGCGAGATCGGCCGCGCGACGGCGCGCGGAGCCGGATGCGACGAGAGCCGCGCCGACGGTCGGCGCGCGGGATGCAATTCGAGTGTCCGGCGAAACATCACGCCGCGTCTCCTCCCTGGAAGGGGCGGTCCGGACGGCCACCCTCGTGTTCTCGTTGGACGTCTTCTTCTGCGTCTTTTTGCTTTGCCCCGCCGGCGGCCCGCCCACCGGCCGGCCCACCGTCGAAGTGGGCGCAGTCTAGCAGAGGCGGTTTGCTTGGCGAGGCGTATTTTGGTCGTAGAGCCCGCGATGCGCGAGCCCGCACCGGGACATGCGGCCGCAGGGGGCCGGCCCCCGCGTCAGCCGCAGCTTCGGGCTTGCATCGAAGCGCCGGCTCGGCCCAGATGACGGCCCGTCCGCCGGCGCCCCCGCCCCACCCCGAGCCGGCCTCCTCCCGCCCGACGTGCTGCGTGCGGCTGCCAGACGCGGACGCTCTCGAGTGGGCCGTGCGGCCCGAGGATGGATCATGACCGAAAGCCTCACCGGAAGCCTCAACATCTGCGTCGTCGGCGGCACCGGAGCCGAAGGATCGGGCCTCGCGATGCGCTGGGCCCGGGCCGGCCACCGCGTCACGATCGGGTCGCGCGACGCCGCCAAGGCGGCCCCGGCCGCGACCGAGCTCAACCAGAAGCTCGGCAAGCCGCTGATCTGCGGCGCGTCGTCCGACGAGGCCGTGACCGGTGCCGACGTGGTGGTGCTGACGGTTCCCTACGCGGCCCAGATGGCGACCGCGATGGCCCTGAAGGACGCGCTCGCGGGAAAGATCCTGATCGACGTGACGGTGCCGCTGGTGCCACCCAAGGTGTCGCGCGTGCAGCTCCCGGAGACCGACTCCTGCTCCGTCGCCCTGCAGGCGGCATTGGGCGAGAGCGTCAAGGTCGTCTCCGCCTTCCAGAACGTCTCGGCCCACAAGCTCAAGGACCCCGACAAGACGATCGAGTGCGACGTCCTGGTGACGGGCGACGACAAGGAGGCGCGCGCCGTCGCGATCCGGCTCGCCGGCGACGCCGGCCTGCGCGGCATCGACGCCGGCCCGCTCGCCAACGCGGTGGTCGCCGAGGCGCTGACCTCGGTGCTGATCTTCATCAACCGGACCTACAAGGTGCCGGACGCCGGCATCCGCATCACCGGCATCGACCAGCCGAAGGCGGAGTGAGCCGGCGGAGGACCGATCAAGTCAGGCGCGCTCGGTCGAGCCTTCTCCGCCACCGCCCCGGTGCAGACCTCGTGTCCCGGGCGCGGCGCGAAGCGCCGCGAATCGGGACCCAGGGCGATCGAGCGAGGCGCTTGGCGCACCGTCCGTCCCGTGGCCCTTGGGCCCCGGCTCTGCGGCGCGTCAGGCCTACGGCCTGACACGCCTTGTCCGGGGCACGCAGCCGTGAACCGGGGCGGCTATCTGGTCCATCACAGTCGGCGATCGCCGCCCGGTCGTCACCCCAGCCCGGCGAGCCAGTCCTCGTGCAGGCGGTCACCGACGCGCGGATCGACCGACGGCCGGTCGCGACGGGCGAGCGGGGTCGCGGCGCGGCGGACCTCCGAGGGGGTGCGGCCGAAGCGCTGCTTGAAGGCGCGGGCGAAGTGGGTCGGGTCGGAGAACCCCCACGCATAGGCGATCTCGGCGACCTGCCTATGCGCCTGCTTGGCCGATACGAGGTCGGTGAGGCAACGCCGCAGCCGCTGCTCGCGGATGTGCTCGGCGATGCCGCCGACCGGGGCGAACAGGCGATAGAGCCGGGCGCGAGAGATGCCGAGCGCGGCCGCGATCATGTCGGGCCCGAGATCCGGCGCGGCGAGATGCGCCTTGATGAAGCCCTGCACCCGCAGGAGCTCCGCCTTGGCGAGCGCCTCCGGCAGGTCGCCGCCCGTCTGGTCGCCGCCCGGCTGGCCGACGCCGTTGAAGGCGAGCGCGATCAGCTCGACCAGGGCCGTGGCCGCGGCGCTCGCCTCGGCCGGCGAGAGCTGCGGCGCCGACTGGTAGAGCGAGAGCAGATAGGTGGCGACCAGCCGGCCGGTGGCGCTCGTCGGGTCGACGGCGGCGCCGTTGAGCGAATCCGGCCGCGCCAGCAGCGGCGCCAGCCGCCGGCGCGGGATGATGACGGACACGAGATCGAAGGTGGAGTTCACCGTGTCCATCGTGTCGGCGAGATCGAACAGGATCACCTGCCCGGTCGGGAAGGACAAGGCGTGACGGCCGAGCGTCATGTCGATGGTGCCGCGGACCAGCACCTGGATCATGTAGTGGTCGATCGAATCGTGGGCGACGCGCAGCGGCTGGCGATCGAACTTCGTGGCACTGGCGGCACAGCGCGACAGCATCAGGTCGTCGAGCAGATAGCTCTCCGCCCAGGCGTCGTAACGCTCCTCGTCACCCGCCCGCACCAGCCCGACCTCGAGAAACACGCCGATGCTCTCCCGCCAGGCGGCGAACCGCTCGGGGGACGGGAGATCGGCAGTGTCGAACAACGAGACCGGGAGTTTCGCGGCGGCGCGCCGGGCCGTGGCATCGGAACGCGGATGCAAACGAATGAGACGGATGTCCAAGCCTCGCCCCGTGACGAATTGTTTCTGTGTTGATAGCCCATAAGCAGTAAGCGCCGGGCTTTTTCAAGCGACGGCGCTCGCGTCGCCGCCTCTGCTCCACCCCCCTGATCCCGGAGCCGGGGCGGCGACGCCGCTCAACGCTTTAGTGGGGATGACACCATGCGTGGTTCGAACCGAACCGCCGCGCGCCGGCGCCTTCTGATGTCGGCGGTCGCGACACTCGCCCTGACGGAGAGTCACGGCGCCTTCGCGCAAGGCGTGCCGGGCAACCCGGCGAGCTTCGAGGCGACGCAGCAGTATCGGAACCAATGGGGCCTCGGCCTCATCCACGCGGCCGATGCGTTCGCGCGCGGCTACTCGGGCGCCGGCGTCACGGTCGCGGTCGCCGACACCGGCTTCACCAGCGTGGTGCCCGGCTTCGGCGCCAAGATCGATCCGCGCAGCATGAACTTCGTGCTGCCGGCGGCCGGCGCACCCTACAATCCCGCCGACACGAGCGACGTCGGCTCGCACGGCACCCACGTCGCCGGCATCATCGCGGCCCCCTACGACCCGGCCAATTCCGACAGCATGTACGGCGTCGCCTACAGCTCCAACCTCGTCGTCCTGCGCATGCTCGGCACCCCGAGCGAGGACGTCGGCCATCCGTCGGCCCTGGCGCTCGACTACTTCACGTCGCTCTCGAACGTGACGATCTACAACGCGAGCTACGGCCCCAATCTCGATACGATGACCGACCTGAAGACGTGGCCGTCGGTGGCGATCGACGAGTACGAGGCGGCGGCGGTCGGGCGGGCGCTCGCGGCCGGCAAGATCGTCGTCGCCGCGACCGGCAACGACCGTGGCAGCAATCCGATCGCCGGCCGCAACCCGAGCGGCATCGCGCTGATGCCGTTCATCCAGCCGAACCATGCGAATGCCGGCGTCTACGACGACGACGGCAACCGCTACGACTTCGCCGAGTTGCTCTCGCAGCCCGGTCGGATCGTGGCCGTGACCGCGGTCGACCACAACAAGTTCATCGCTTCCTACGCCAACATGTGCGGCGTCACGGCGAGCTGGTGCGTCGCCGCCCCGGGCGGCGACCAGCCGGCCGGCGACCCCGGCATCCTGTCGACCGTGCCGACCTCGGTGGACGCCAGCGGCTACGCGCAGAAGAGCGGCACCTCGATGGCGACCCCGACCGTCTCGGGCGCCCTGGCGCTGCTGCAAGGCGCGTTCCCGGGCTACTCGTCGGCCGATCTCGTCAACCTGCTGTTCGCGACCACCGAGGATCTGGGCGCCGCCGGCCTCGATCGCGTCTACGGCTACGGCATGATCCGCCTGGACCGGGCGACCGACGGCCCGACCTCGCTCGCCGCCGGCAGCACCGTGAACGTCGCGTCCCAGACCTCGACCTATTGGAGCCAGCCGCTCGTCACCGCGGGCGGGTTCACCAAGACCGGCGACGGCACACTGGTGGTCGCCGGCAAGACGACGGCGACGGGCGACGTCACGGTCTCCGGCGGCACGCTGGCGGTCGGCGGCACGCTGTCGCTCGGCACGGCGATGACGGTGCAGCAGGGCGCGACGCTGGCCGGCTTCGGCACGGTGGCCGGCCCGGTCACCATCGCCGGCACGCTCGCCGCCGGCGCGGTGCCGAACTACGCGGATCTCGCCGCCAACAACGGCGGGACGCTGCCGACCGGCACGCCGCTGAACGGCTCCTCGCCCGGCCTCCTCACCTTCAACGGCAACGTGGTGCAGACCGCGACGTCGACCACCCGCATCGACATCGACGGCACCTACAACGTCCCGGGCGGCCCCGGCACCTGGGACCGGATCGTCGTCTCGGGCAGCGGCTATTCGTTCACGGTCGGCGGCACGCTGGTGCCGGTCACGCGCGCCATCGCGGGCGGCTACAACGACTACACGGCGTCGCTCGGGTCGCGCTTCGCCTACCTGACTGCCGAGGACGGCGCCCGCATCGCCGGCTCCTATTCGGGCCTCCTCCAGCCGACCGCGGGCCTCCCCGTCGGCACGCGCTACGACGTCCTCTATTCGCCGACCCTGCTGTCGCTGGTGGTGACGCCGCAGTCGTTCCGCGCGCTCGCCGGGACGGCCAACCAGCAAGCCCTCGCCTCGGCGCTCGATGCGGCGCGGCCGGCCGCCGGCGTGCGCCCGTCCGATCGCGCCAAGGGCGTGTTCGATGCCCTCTACGGGCAGACCACCACGGTCGGCTACACCGGAATGATCGACCAGATGACCGGCCAGGGACAGCCGGCCATGGTCGGCGCCGTCATGGGCGCCTACACGGCCTTCGGCACCGCCATCGCCGAGCGTCAGATGATGTGGCAGTCGGGCGGTGCCGCCGTGCAGTCGTCCTTCGCGCCGAGCTTCGCACTCTCCTATGCGGGCCGCGACTCGCACGTCGAGACCCGATTCGCCGGCTCGCCGCTCGCCGCCTACGCCTCGGCCGACCCGGCCGAGGCCTCGGCCGCCGCGGCGGCCGGCTGGACCGTGTGGGGCCAGGGCTTCGGCCGCACCGCCCGGGTCGGCGACGCCGGCGGCCTGCCGGGCGGCAAGAGCCGCAGCGGCGGCGGCATCGCCGGCGCCGACCGCCAGGTCGCGCCCGACACGCTCGTCGGCGGCGCCTTCGGCGTCACCCGCACCACCAGCGACAGCGCCGGCACCACCGGCACCTCGGACACCTATGCGGGCGCCGTGTACGCCAGCTACACACCGGGCCGGCTGGTGCTCGACGGGCGGCTCGCCGCCGGCGTCACGTCGCAATCGACCTCGCGCAGCGTCGCCGGCATGGGCACGTCCGGCGCGACCGACGGCGTCGGCGTCCTGGCCGCCGGCGAGGCAGGCTATCGGCTGCCCGCCGGACGCTTCACGCTGATGCCCTATGTCGGCCTGACCGCGCAGACCTTCCGGCGCGATGGCTTCACCGAGACCGGCACGTTCGGCCTCACCTTCCCGCGCCAGACCTTCGACAAGCTGACCTCGACGGCCGGCGTCGCCGCCAGCACCGTGTTCACGGCGCTCGACGGCGCCAAGTTCCGCCCCGAGGTGCGGCTCGCCTGGGGCCACGACTGGCGCGACGACGCGCTCACGACGCAGGCCTCGCTGCTCGACTCACCCTTCGTCGTGTCGGCCGCCGATCCGGGCCGCGACGCCCTGGTGACGCGCTTCGCCGTGACCGGCTGGCGCACCGAGGCGCTGCGCATCTACGCCGCCTACGACGGCGAGGTCCGCCGCAACGCCAGCGCCCACCAGCTCACCGGCGGCCTGCGCGTGTCGTGGTGATGGAGGGAGGCAGCACCATCGGAGACGGCGCGGCCTGACGGATCAGGAGAGCGGCCGCGATCCTCGGCCGCCCGCGCCGGGCACCGCGTGCCCCGGATCGCGTGCCCCGGACAAGGTGCGTCAGGCCGCAGGCCTGATGCGCCGCCGAGCCGGGGCCCAGGGCCACACAGTAAGCGCCTCGATCTCACACCCTGGGGCCCGGGTCACGGCGCTGCGCGCCGCGCCCGGGACACGAGGCCTTTCGTACACCGCTCCACCCTCACAGCGCCTTGAGATACCGGATCGGCCTCCCCGGGGCGATCGCCTGGGCGGCGGCCACGATGGCGTTGGCGTCGATGCCGTAGTGGCGATGGAGGTCGGGCAGCGCGCCGGTCTGGCCGAAATGCTCGACGCCGAGCGGCCGGGTGCGATGACCGGCGACGGCGCCGAGCCAGGCGAGCGTCGCCGGGTGGCCGTCCAGCACTGTGACGATGCCGCAGTGGGGCGGCACCTCGGCGAGCAGCCGCTCGATATGCGAGCGAGCGTGCGGCAGGCCGCGCTCGCGGGCCCGACTCGCCGCCGTCCAGCCGGCGTTGAGCCGGTCGGCCGAGGTGACGGCGAGGAGGCCGATGTCGCGGCGGTCCTCGGCCATCAGGCCGACCGCCTGGATCGCCTCCGGCGCGATGGCGCCCGTGTAGGCGACCACCACCTGGCAGTTCGGGCCGGGCTTGCGCATCCAGTAGGCGCCGTCGATGATGCCCTGGCGCAGCTCCGGCGTCATGGCTCTCTGCGGCTGCTCCACGGGCCGGGTCGAGAGGCGCAGATAGACCGAGCCGCCCGTCTCGTCGCGCAGCCAGGTGCGCTCGCAGGCCTCCCCCTCCCCGTCCCGCTGGATGTAGTCGAAGGCGAAGCCGAGGATGACGGCGAGCTCGTCGACGAAGGACGGCTCGAATGCGGCGAGCCCGTCCTGCGCCATGCCGATCAGCGGCGTGCCGATCGACTGGTGGGCGCCTCCCTCCGGCGCCAGCGTGATGCCGGACGGCGTGCCGACCAGGATGAAGCGGGCGTCCTGGTAGCAGGCGTAGTTGAGGGCATCGAGGCCGCGGCAGACGAACGGGTCGTAGAGCGTGCCGATCGGGAACAGCCGCGCCCCGAACAGGGAGTGCGACAGGCCGAGCGCCGAGAGCAGGATGAACAGGTTCATCTCGGCGATGCCGAGCTCCATGTGCTGGCCCTTGGGCGAGAACTCCCAGGTCAGCGTCGAGGGGATACGCTCGCTCTTGAAGGTGTCGACCATCGGCTGGCGGGCGAACAGACCGCGCCGATTCACGAAGGCGCCGAGATTGGTCGACATGGTCACGTCCGGCGAGGTCGTGACGATGCGGTCGGAGAAGTCGGACTTCTGCTTACCGACCTCGTTCAGCAGCACGCCGAAGCCCTGCTGGGTCGACATCGTCGGGGCGATCTCGACCGTCAGCGCGGCCGGCACGTCGACCCGCGCGGCCTGGAGGCGACGCGGCCCGCCTTGCGCGAACGGAACTTTCTCGAGGAAGCTCCGCAGCTCGTGCTCCGGCAGCGACAGGCCTTCGAAGAAATCCCACTCGTGCCCCGGCCGGACCTGCATCGCCGTGCGCAGAATCTCCATCTGGGCCGAGGTCATCAGGCCCGCATGGTTGTCCTTGTGGCCGGCGAGCGGCAGGCCGTGGCCCTTCACCGTGTAGGCGATGATGCAGGTCGGGCGGTCGTGGTCGATCTTGCCGAACGCATCGAGGAGAGTCGGCAGGTCGTGGCCGGCGAGGTTCGTCATCAGCCGGGCGAGATCGTCGTCGGAGAGCGCATCCAGCATGGCGCTGAGTGGCCCCTGGTCGCCGAGATCGTCGGTGAGCCGCCGCCGCCACGCAGCGCCGCCCTGGAACGTCAGCGCCGAGTAGAGCTGGTTCGGGCAATGGTCGATCCAGGCGCGAAGCTTGTCGCCGCCGGGCTTCTTGAAGGCCTCCTCCAGCAGAACTCCGTATTTGAGTATGACGACATCCCAGCCGAACGCCCGGAACAGTTTTTCGTACTGCTCCCACAGTCCCTCGCGGACGACCGCGTCGAGGCTCTGGCGGTTGTAGTCGATGATCCACCAGCAGTTCCGCACGCCCTGCTTCCAGCCCTCCAGCAGCGCCTCGAAGATGTTGCCCTCGTCCATCTCGGCGTCGCCGACCAACGCGATCATCCGGCCCGGCGGGCGGTCGCCGGCGAAGCCGTGGTCGTGCACGTAGTCCTGCACCAGCGAGGCGAACAGCGTCTGGGCGACGCCGAGCCCGACCGAGCCGGTGGAGAAGTCGACGTCGTCGGTGTCCTTGGTGCGCGACGGATAGCTCTGCGCGCCCTTGTAGCCGCGGAACGCCGCGAGCTTGTCTCGCGATTGACGGCCCAGGAGATACTGAATCGCGTGAAAAATCGGGCTCGCATGCGGCTTGACGGCGACCCGGTCCTGCGGCCGCAGCACGTGGAAGTACAGCGCCGTCATGATGGTCGACAGCGAGGCGGACGAGGCCTGATGGCCGCCGACCTTCAGGCCGTCGACATTCTCGCGCAGATGGTTGGCCTCGTGGATCATCCAGGCGGCCAGCCACAGCACCTTGCGCTCGAGCGCGGAAAGCACGTCCAGCAAGTCTTTGGTCATCGCGATGTCCATCCGGGATGCCGGCCGATCGACGGCGCGGGGCGGCGGACGGCCCGGCGTCGACGTGGCGTGCGCCGGCCAGGATAGTGCGATCGAGGGACGGCTCAAGCCACAATCCGGGCATGGCCGACGGGCGCCGGCACGCGCCCGGGTAGCGCGACCGGCCGGTCCTCAGGCCGGCTGCTCGCGGGCCGCCATCACGGCGAAGAACAGGTAGGCGCCGATCATCGCGACGAGCCCGACCACCACGATCCAGTGAAAGCCGTAGATCAGCGGGAAGAAGACCTGCACGACGATCATCGTCACCGAGCCGGTGAGCCACACCACGGCGCCCCAGGGCGCGGCGAGCCACAGCCCGACCGCGGCGACGAGGTCGATGACGGCGAAGAACACGGTCGCGGTCTGCCAGGACAGCGACTGCGCGTCGAACCCCTCGCCCGGCCGCGCCCCGAAGCCGCAGACGGCGGACCAGTGGTAGAGGCCCTTGATCATCGCGAGGCCGGCGGCGACGCGCAGGAACACGACCAGCCACCAGGCCCAGCCCTCGCGGTCCGGCCGGTAGTCCTCGGCGTGGACCGGGGCGAGCTGCTCGATCGGGCCGGCGCCCGAGGGATCGTTCACGGCACGGCCCCCCGCACTGCGGAACCCGTCGCGCCACGTGGGGTGCGGCGCGGTTCGGCGCGGCTGTCAGGCATAAGCAGTGTCAAGGACATGGAACACCGGTCCGGAACGCGCTAGAAGCGGGCAAATCATTGCGCGCCGAGAACACTTACGGAGAACAGCCATGGCCATCAAGTACGGGCGCCCGCTCGAGTCGCAGGTCCGGGTGGTGCCGGCCGAGCCGAAGGGCGCCCCTCGCGCCGACGCCCTCGACCTGATCCACCGGCCCCGCCGCAACCGTCGCACCGACTGGGCCCGCCGCATGGTGCGGGAGAACACCCTGTCGGCCAACGACCTGATCTGGCCGCTCTTCCTCGTCGACGGCGACAATGTCCGCACGCCCGTGCCCTCGATGCCCGGCGTCGAGCGCATCTCGGTCGACCAGGCCGTGCGCGACGCCGAGCGGGCCGCCGCCCTCGACATTCCCTGCCTCGCCCTGTTCCCCTACACGGACCCGACGCTGCGCAACGAGACCGGCTCCGAGGCGCTCAACCCGGAGAACCTGGTCTGCCGCACCGTGCAGGCGATCAAGAAGGCAGTGCCGGATATCGGCATCCTCTGCGACGTGGCGCTCGACCCCTACACCAGCCACGGCCATGACGGGCTCATCGCCGACGGCGTGATCCTCAACGACGAGACCGTCGGCGTGCTGGTGCAGCAGAGCATCCTGCAGGCCGACGCCGGCTGCGACATCATCGCCCCGTCCGACATGATGGACGGCCGCATCGGCGCCATCCGCCAGGGCCTCGACGACGCCGGCCACGACGCCATCCAGATCATGGCCTACGCGGCCAAGTACGCCTCGTGCTTCTACGGCCCGTTCCGCGACGCGGTCGGCTCGTCGACCACGCTGACCGGCGACAAGCGCACCTACCAGATGGACTTCTGTAACTCGGACGAGGCGCTGCGCGAGGTCGAGCTCGATCTTGAGGAAGGCGCCGACATGGTGATGGTGAAGCCCGGGCTACCCTATTTGGATATAGTCCGGCGCATCAAGGATACTTTCTCGCACCCGACGTTCGTCTACCAAGTCTCTGGCGAATATGCGATGATCATGGCGGCCGCCAGTAATGGATGGCTCGACGGCGAGAAGGCCATGGTCGAAAGCCTGATGGCCTTCAAGCGGGCGGGGGCAGACGGAATCCTCACTTACTTCGCGCCGCGCGTGGCGGAAAAGCTGAAGAAGGGCAGGCTGTTCTGACCGTTCGCTGAGACAGCGGCTCCGCCCGCCAGGGCGTCCCTCGCCGTCGTGTCGCGACGCTCTCGCCTGCGCCCGCAGGCGACGGTGCGCGACTCGCTTGCGGAGGGGGGACATGCCGTACCGCAGTGCCGATGAGCCTTATACCGGCCGCCGCAGGCCGGGCCGGCGGAACACGGGCCGTGAGCATGCCGGGCGGGGCTCGCGGCTCCTGATCTCCGGGCTGCTGGTCGCGGTCGGCGGCCTGGGCGCCTGGGTGGTGGCCGCCAACACGATCCTGAAGGCGCAACCGACGCCGCTGCGCGACGTCGCCGCCGCCCTGGTGGCGGCCCGCGACGGCGCACCGCCCACCCTGTCGTCCCTCACGATCGCCTCGGTCGCGACGGTGCCGGAGATGCCGGCGCCGCCGGCCGTGATCACGCCGCCGCCTCCGGCGGCCGCCGAGGAGCAGCCCGTCGCCGCGATCCCGGCGATCACTGCCGCGCCCTCGCCGGACACGACGTCTCCGCCGAGCGGCGCACCCCCCGCGATCGCCGTCGCCCAGCCGTCGCGGCCTGCCGCGGCGCGCGCCGATACCGGCGCCTCCGCCGAGACCGCCGACATTGTCGAAGCGCCCCCACCCGTGACCGTGCTGGCCGCGGCCTCGACCCATGACGTCACCGGCGCGCTCGGCACTCCGCCGCTGGCGGCCGGCCTGACCGACATGGCGGACGACGACGCGGCCGCCCCGCTCGACGGCGCCGTGCCGCTGCCGCGCACCCGCCCGTCCGTGCTCGGCGTCCCGCTGCCGCGCCCGCGACCGGAGATCGCCACCGAGGCGTCGTCCGCCCCGGTGATGACCATCCCGGACTGGGCCATCGAGCGCAACCAGCCGCTGTGAGAGCGGTGCAGGACGAACCTGTCAGTGGTCATTCCGGGGCGGCGCGTAGCGCCGAACCCGGAATCCAGCCATGAATGCAGAGTTTGCCGCGGGATTCCGGGTTCGCAGCTTCGCTGCGCCCCGGAATGACAGAGACCAATCGATCGGACACTGTCTGTGGCGAGGTCCGCGCCGACCTTGCCGGACCGCCCTACTCGATCGCCTTGACGGTCTCGATGCGCTCTGGATCGTAGCCGTGCGCCGCGAAGGCCTCGACGATCTCGCGGCCGTGGGCGCGGTCGCGCGCCTCCACGGTCACGTCGACCTTGGCACCCTTGGCCGGCACGTCGAGAAACAGCCGGTGGTGGACGACCTCGAGGATGTTGGCGCCGTGCTCGCCGAGCAGCGTCGCGATCGCGCCGAGCACGCCGGGCCGGTCGGGAATCGTCAGCCGGATCGAGACGATGCGTGACTGGCGCTCGAGCTCGCGCACCATGATCGAGGCGAGGATGCGGGGGTCGATGTTGCCGCCGCACAGCACGAGCCCGACCCGCTTGCCGCGGAACCGCTCCGGCCGCGCCAGCATGGCGGCGAGGCCGGCGGCGCCGGCCCCCTCGGCCATGGTCTTCTGCAGCGTCAGGTACGCATTGACGGCCTGCTCGAGCTGCGCCTCGTCGACCAGCACGATGTCGGAGACGAGCGCCTCGATGATCGGCCGGGTGAGCCGACCGACATTCTTGACCGCGATGCCCTCGGCGAGCGTCGGCCCGCCGACCGGCCGCGTCTCGCCGCTGATCGCGTTGCGCATCGCCGGATAGAGCGTCGCCTCGACCCCGACCACCTCGATGTCCGGCTTCACGCCGCGCGCCGCGACGGCGTTGCCGGAGATCAGGCCGCCGCCGCCGATCGGGATCACCAGCGTGTCGAGGTCCGGCACCGCCTCGAGCATCTCGAGCGCGATCGTCCCCTGCCCGGCGACGATGTCCGGGTCGTCGTAGGGGTGGACGAGGGTGAGCCCCTGCTCGGCGATGATCGCCTCGGCGCGGCGCTGCGAGTCGGCCAGCGTCTCGCCATCGAGCACCACGGTGGCGCCGAACGCCTTGGTGGAGGCGACCTTCACGAACGGGGTCGTCTCCGGCATCACGATGGTGGCCGGCACGCCGAGCCGCTGGGCGTGGTAGGCGACCGCCTGGGCGTGGTTGCCGGCCGACATGGCGATGACGCCGCGCTTGCGCGCCGTGTCGTCGAGCCGCGCCAGCTTCACATAGGCGCCGCGGTCCTTGAACGAGTTGGTGACCTGCAGGTTCTCGTACTTCACGAACACCTCGGCCCCGGTGAGGGCCGAGAGCCGCGGCGCCGGCAGCATCGGGGTGGCGATCACCTGACCCTTCAGCAGCTTTCGCGCCGCTTCGATCGCGGCGAGCGTGACGGCGGGGCTCATGGTTGCGTCCTCACGATCCGGAGATCCGTCGCGACGGCGCCGCGCGCCCCTCTTGCGGGGGGTGCCGCGCACGGCCATCTGGATGGGCACCGGCCCTGCGCGGGCCGAAAGTCCTTGTCGACCAGGACCCTTGCGAGGAGCCCCATGGCGTACTCCGAGCTGCCCCGTTCCGAGCCGCCGCTGCTCGACCCGTTCCGGGATCCCGAGCGATTCGAGGGCGTGCTCATGCGCCGCGTCATCGCGTTCATGATCGACGTCGTCATCCTGTTCGTTCCGGTGGCCGTGGCCACGATCGCCGTGTTCCTGTTCGGGATCGTGACGCTCGGCCTGGGGTGGGCGCTGTTCTGGCTCGCCGGTCCGGCGACCGTGATCTGGGCGCTTCTATACTACGGAACCACGCTGGGCGGACCCGAAACCGCCACCTGGGGCATGCGCATGGTCGACCTGCAGATGCGCCAGGGCGACGGGGCGCCGTCGACCTTCCTGCTCGGGGCCGTTCATGCCGTGCTGTTCTGGGTATCGGTCTCGGTCCTGTCGCCGCTCGTCCTGCTAGTGTGCTTTTTCAATCACCGCCGACGCCTTCTCCATGATATCCTGCTCGGCACCGTGGTGATCAACAACGGGTCGCGGGCGGCGCGCCTGCGGGCGGCCGGTCTCGGCTACTGACCGGGTCCGGGTCACCGGGCGGGTTGGTGCCGAAGGGAGTCGGTGACTGAACGGGACTGGTTACTGAAGGCGATGATGGTCTGCGGGGTGGGCGTCGGCGCCCGGGTTGCAGAGGCGAGCGCCGGTCGAGAGTCGTCGGATCCGGGTCGAGCGGAGCGGCCGGCATCGGCTCGCCTGACTGCTGGCGCCCTGAATGCCGGCGCGAGGTCCGCCGCGTGACCCAGCACTCCCGCGACACGCCGCAGTTCTACCTCACGGCGCCGTCGCCCTGCCCTTATCTGCCGGGCCGCGAGGAACGCAAGGTCTTCACCCACCTGGTCGGCGAGCGCGCCGGCGACCTCAACAACCTCCTCACCCATGGCGGCTTCCGCCGTAGCCAGTCGATCGCCTACCGGCCGGCCTGCGAGGGTTGCCGCGGCTGCGTCTCGGTGCGCGTGCTGGTCGACGAGTTCCGGCCGACCCGCAACCTTCGCCGGGTGCAGGAGCGCAACCGCGACCTCGCCGGCGAGATGCGGGTCGCGGTGCCGACCTCGGAGCAGTACGGCGTCTTCCGCGCCTATCTGGATGCCCGCCACCAGGACGGCGGCATGGCCGACATGACGGTGCTCGACTACGCCATGATGATCGAGGACAGCCATGTCGACACAAGGCTCGTCGAGTACCGGCGGCGCGGCGGCGAGCACGGCTTCGGCCGCCGCGGCGAGCTTCTGGCCGTCAGCCTGACCGACGTCCTCAAGGACGGGCTGTCGATGGTCTACTCGTTCTTCGAGCCGGAGGAGAGCGGCCGCTCGCTCGGCACGCTGATGATCCTCGACCACATCGCCCGCGCCCGCGCCATGGGCCTCGCCTATGTGTATCTGGGCTACTGGGTGAACGGCTCGCGCAAGATGGACTACAAGGCCCGCTTCCTCCCCCAGGAGCGCCTCGGCCCCGAAGGCTGGGACCGCATCGAGGCGTGAGCCGGCGATCCGCGCGAGGCGCTATCGAGTTCGCTGACGACCACCGGGAATTCGGCCCCGTGCCCCGGACAAGGCGCGTCGGGCCGACGGCCCGATGCGCCGCAGAACCGGGGCCCAGGGGCGCCGCGACGGGCTTCGCCGTCGGCCCACGACAGGTCCGCACCGCTCCGTGCCTGGGCTCCTGGGTCCCGGCTCGCGCTGCATCGCTTCGCGCTGCAACGCGTCCGGGACACGAGGCACTCGGCCTCGGCAGCCTTTCGAACCGCGCTACCGCCCGTAGCCGCCGCGCATACCGCCGCCGGACGAGCCGATGCCGCGCATGCCGCCCCCGGTTGGTCCGGACGGGCCGTGCGAGTGGCCGCCCGGGGTGACCCGGCTCGGACCCGGGCCGTAGGACGGCCGGCGGATCATCGAGCCGATTCCGATGCCGATCCCGATGCCGAGGGCGGCGGGCGGCGGGCCGGCCGACGGCGGGGGCGGCGGAGGCGGCGGGCCACCGTCGCGGACGGCGGTCCGCTTGGTCGTCTTCTTGCTCGGCTTCTCGGTCTTCTCGGCCTTCCGCCGGGTCGGCTTGATCGCCGGGGCCGGGACGGGCGGGCAGACCGGCGCGACCGCGACCGGGGTCGCGATGGCGATCTGGCGGTTGCCGGCCCGCGACAGCAGGCGCTGCGCCGTCAGCATCAGGTCGGAGCCGGGATACTGCGCCAGGAACAGCTCGTAGGACGCCGTCGTGTTGACCGTGACGGCCGTGTACCAGGCGATCATCACCTTGCGGCGCTCGACGATGTCGCGCACCCGCGTCTGGTACGGCGCGGCCGAGAACAGCTGCAGATAGGCTTGGTAAGCCTCGACAGTATCCTCGGCGATCACGCGCTCGAAGGCATCGGGCTGGCGCAGCGGCTTGAGCTCGTTGCGCCACGATTCGACCGTGCGTAGGCTGGTGCGGCCGCCCGTCGTCACGGCGGCCACCTTGGTGCCGGTCGCGCCCGTAGCGCCGCCCTTCGCCTTGGTGTCGGTCGCAGCCACCACGGGAGCGGATGTTGCGACGCCGGGGAAGAAGGCGAAGTCGGCGGTGAGCGAGGAGCTCTCCCACGGCGTCTGCCGCCCCGACGTCTCTTGGTGCACGGCGTAGCGCACGCGCTTGAACGCTTGCTCGATCGGCACGCCGGGCTCCTTGGCGACGCTCAAGAGCGCGCGCGTGTAGGGGCTGTTCGAACCCTCGCCGTCCTCGGCCTCCGAGCCCGGCGCCGTCGAGTAGGAGACGATCGAGCCGGCCGGCGCGTCGACGATGGCGAGCCCCCGGCCGACCACCTTGTTAATCTCGGAGAACGGGTTGTTGCGGCAGGCGTCGAGGATGACGATGCGGGTGCGGCTCGGCACCGCGGCGAGTGCGTTCATCACGTCGGCGAGCCGCACGGTATGCAGCGGCACGTCGGCCTCGCGGCCGATCCTCGCGTCGACCGGCACGAGAAAGTTCTCGCCGTCGACCTGCAGGCCGTGACCCGCATAGAACACCAGCGAGACGGCGTCCGGACCCTTCTGCGCCACCTTGGCGGCGAAGTCGCCGACGGCTTTCCGCATCTCGGCCTGGCCGAGATCGGGCGCCGTCGTCACCTCGAACCCGGCCGAGGCCAGAAGATCGGACATCGCCTTGGCGTCGTTCGCCGGGTTGGGCAGCTCGGTGACGGCCTGATAGGCCGAGTTTCCGATGACAAGAGCCAGCCTGGGCTCCGCCTGGGCGGCACCGAAGGCGCCGAACGCCCCCAGTGTCGCGACGATCGTCAGCACACGCCACGCCATGACCGCACCTCCAGGGGTTTATGGTGTCTTGTCGGGGCAACGCGACTGTGGGTTCGAACCGTTCCAGGCAAAAACCACACACGGCTTGATGACCGTCAAGAAATCCGCACTTTCGTGCCGCACCTGGGAACGGTCCCTCGTCCTGGAGCTCTTCGCGATGTGTCGCACCCGCCGCCGGCCGCCCCTGTTCCGGCGCGATGACCTGTCCGCCTCTTCGGTCGTTCCCGGCGCCGCGCAGGCCGCCGTCCGTCGCGTGCCGCGCCGCGTCAGCGGCGTGCTGACGGCCGCCTGCGTGGCCGTCCTGCTGCTCGGCCCACCGGGCGACGCGAACGCCGCCGGGACGATGCGGCTCCACACCAATCAGGACTACAACGAGGAGCTGAGAGCCGCGACGCGGCTGCCGGTCGACAACCCGGTCGCCATGTTCGGCCGCGTGTTCGAGGCCCTGCCCGATCGCGTGAAGGTCTACCCGACCGAGAACTACTACTACTTCACCTTCCTCAACGACGGCGCGCCGTGGAACGGCAACATCCGGCTCGACGCCAGCGACCGTGACAAGGGCAAGCTGCACTTCGCCTATTCGGAGGATCTCGCCGACTGGCGCGAGGAGACCGACGTGATCCACGTCGTGCTCGACCAGACCAACGAGGTCGCGGTCGAGAAGGTCGAGCGCTTCCTCTACCGGGTGACCTATCGGGGCAAGAGCGTGCTGTTCGCGCTCAACGACCTCTCCGGCGTGAAGCCGCCGGACGGCACGTTGGCGCCGGACGAGACGTTCGTCGGGCCGATCTTCGACGAGTCGGGACTGCGCTTCCTCCTGGTGTTCAACACGCGGCTGAAGCTCTTCCATTACGTGCTCGACGAGACCGCGCCGGTGCCGGAGCAGTTCGTGCCTGAGAAGTCCAGCCGCATCGTCGTCGGCAAGCGCACCGGCTACGGCTTCTTCGTCGACGACCGGCGCCCGCGGAAGATTCTGGTCGGCGTCGCCTTCTCCAACTCGCGCGTGAACAACTATTTCGACGGGCCGTTCGATCAGCTCCCCGACAACTTCATCACGGACGACAGCTTCCGCGACATGATCCTGTCGGTCGCCCCCGAGCTGAAGGGCAAGATCGACCGCTATGGTGGCTGGGGCGACGGCGCCCAGCGCTTCATGATCGCACCCTACTACTACTATCAGAGCCCGAAGGAGCTCGCCGCGTTCGATCGCTGCGCCACCGACAAGCGGGTGCCGGAGGCGAACCATCCCGCCTGCTTCGTCGTCGACGAGGAGAGCCAGCAGCGTTTCGATCCGGTGCCCCGCGCCATCAAGGAGCTGCGCGGCAAGGGGCGGAAGAAAGGATAGCGCCACGCCGACATCCCACTCCCCTCGCGGGAGAGGGTGGCCGGGTCCCGAGCGGCTCCATCGGCGACGGTCTCGACCGGCGACGTGGGTGACAGGACCGGCTAGCGGCGGCCGCCGACCTCGTCGATGTGGTTCAGGAGCGCCTGCGGATCCTCGTAGACCCGGAAGGCGCCGGCCCGCTCCAGCTCCGCCTCGCCGTAGCCGCCCGACATCACGCCGACGCCGAGCGCGCGGGCCCGTTGCGCCGCCAGCATGTCCCACACGCTGTCGCCGACCACGTAGGAGTCCTCGATGGCGACGCCGAGCCGCGCCGCGGCGGCGAGGAAGAGATCGGGATCCGGCTTGGCGAAGCGCACCTGATCACGGGTGACCACCGGGATCTTGTCGGGATCGACGCCGAGCGCATCGAGCGTCGGACGCGCCGTCTCCATGCGACCCGAGGTGGCGATCGTCCACGGAATGCCGGCGTCGGTCAGGAAGGCGAGCAGTTCCCTGGCGCCGGGCAGCGGGCGGATCTCCTTGGAGCGGCGGCCGTAGCTCTCGGCGTGCAGCCGCTGCAGCCGCTCGCTGCGCTCGGGATCGAGCGCCATCCCGGTCTCGCGCAGCAGCATGTTGGTCAACAAGCCGCCGCTCATGCCGATCCGGCGGTGGATGCGCCATACCGAGAGCCGGATGCCCTCGTGCTCCAGCGCCTCGTGCCAGGCGAGCACGTGCTGATAGACGCTGTCGACGAGGGTGCCGTCGAGATCGAACAGGAAGGCGGTCTGGCGACGCTCCATGCAGGGGTCTCCGGTGCGCGAAGGAACTGGCGAGAACAAAAACGCCGCCGAGCCTCGGCCCGGCGGCTCTGTCTGGCAAGCTTTGGTGACGGCGGGATGGCGGCAGCCTCCGTCATCCCGGGGCGTGAACCGCAGGTTCGCTGCCGCGGGAGGAGGCCTCGTGTCCCGGGGGCAGCGCGACGCGCTGCGAACCGGGACCCAGGGGCGACCGCGAGAGGTGGCCGCCGTGCCGCCCGTCGTCACGCCCGTCGTGCCGCTCCTGGGCCCCGGCACTGCGGCGAATCAGGCCGATGGCCTGACGCGCCTTGTCCGGGGCACGCGGCCGACGAGCGGACGCGCCGCTTCATCGAACGAGACGCGCCACCGAGCGTCATGCCTCACCCCGCCAGCACGGTGCGGACCGTGCCGGCGACGGCCTCCTTGGTGAAGCCGAAGCGGGTGAGCAGGTCGCGCTCGGGCGCCGACTCCCCGAAGCGGTCGAGGCCGATCACGGCGCCCTTGCGGCCGGCAAGGCCGCGCCAGCCGCGGGTCGCCCCCGCCTCGACGACGACGACCGGCATGTCGGCCGGCACCAGGGCGGCGCGCGCCGCGTCCGAGAGCGCCTCGAACCGCTCGACGCAGGGCATCGACACGACCCGCACGGCGATCCCGGCCTCGCCGAGCAGCGCCGCGGCGTCGACGGCGAGCCGCACCTCCGAGCCGGTGGCGACCACGGTCGCGGCGGCATGCGGCGCCTCGACCAGCACGCGGGCGCCGGTCGCGGCGAGCGTGTCGAGATGGGCGGGCGTCTGCGGCGGCAGCGCCTGGCGGGTGAGGATCAGCGCGGTCGGCCCGTCGCGCCGCTCCAGAGCGGCCCGCCACGCGACCGCCGTCTCGGCGGCGTCTGCCGGGCGCCAGACGTCGAGGTTCGGAATCAACCTCAGGCTCTCGACATGCTCGATCGGCTGGTGGGTCGGGCCGTCCTCGCCGACCGAGATCGAGTCGTGGGTGAACACGTAGACCACCCGCAGGCCCATCAGGGCGGACATCCGCACCGCGTTGCGGGCGTAGTCGGAGAACACCAGGAAGGTCGCGACATAGGGGATGAAGCCGCCGTGCAGGGCGATGCCGTTGGCGATCGCCGACATGCCGAACTCGCGCACGCCGAACAGGATCTGGTTGCCGGCCGGATCGCGCGTCACCGGCACGCTCTTCGGATGGAACGTCAGGTTCGAATGCGCGAGGTCGGCCGAGCCGCCCAGGAGCTCGGGCAGCGCCTTGGCGAGCTCGGTCAGCGCGATCTGCCCGGCTTTTCTAGTCGCGACCGCGCCGGCGGCCGTCTCGGCGGCGAGCGCCGCGGCGGCCGCTTCGGCGAAACTGGCCGGCAGGTCGCCGGCGAGGCGCCGCTCGAACTCGGCGGCGAGATCCGGATGCGCGGCCGCATAGGCCGAAAAGCGCGCCCGCCACTCGGCCGACAGCGCGGCGCCGCGGGCGTGGCCATCCCATTCGGCATAGACCTCGGCCGGCACATGAAAGGGCGGATGCGTCCAGCCCATGGCGGCGCGGGCGCGGGCGATCTCCTCAGGCCCGAGCGGCGCGCCGTGGGTGTCCTGATGGCCCTGCTTGGTCGGCGCGCCATGGCCGATGACGGTGCGGGCGCAGATCAGCGTGGGCCTGGCCGTCTCGGCGATCGCCTGGGCATAGGCGCGCGCGATCGCGTTCGGGTCGTGGCCGTCGACCGCCTCGATCACGTGCCAACCATAGGCACGGAACCGCGCCGGCGTGTCGTCGGAAAACCACTCGGTCACCTTGCCGTCGATCGAGATGCCGTTGTCGTCCCACACGGCGATCAGCTTGCCGAGCCCGAGCCGGCCGGCGAGCGAGGCGGCCTCGTGGCTGATGCCCTCCATCAGGCAGCCGTCGCCGAGGAACACGAAGGTGCGGTGATCGACGATGGTGTGACCGGGCCGGTTGAACTGCGCGGCCAGCGTCTTCTCGGCGAGCGCCATGCCGACCGCGTTGGTGAGCCCCTGCCCCAGCGGCCCGGTGGTCGTCTCGACGCCCGGCGTCATGCCGTATTCGGGATGGCCCGGCGTCTTCGAATGGAGCTGGCGGAAGCGCTTGATCTCGTCGATCGGCAGGTCGTAGCCGGTGAGATGCAGGAGCCCGTACAGCAGCATCGAGGCGTGGCCGTTCGACAGCACGAAGCGGTCGCGGTCGGGCCAGCGCGGATCGCTCGGGTCGTGCCGCATGACGTCGCGCCACAGCACGGCGGCGATCTCGGCCATGCCCATCGGCGCGCCCGGATGACCCGACTTCGCCTGCTCGACCGCGTCCATGGCGAGCGCCCGCAGCGCCGCCGTGACGGGCCAGGCGAGCCCCTGCTGCGCCGCGCCTGCAGTATCTTGCCGCTCGATCGTCGCCGGCATGGTCATGGTGGTGTCTCCCCGGACTTTGTCTCTCGAATTCCGAATGCCGGCCTCTCGGCCGTCATGGCCGGGCCTGTCCCGGCCATCCACGGTCTGGCCCGCCGCGCTTTCGCGTCGTGGATGGCCGGGACGAGCCCGGCCATGACGAAGTCTGGACGTCACGCCAGGGCGCGGCGCTTGCGCTCGACGAGTTTTAAGATCATCGGCGTCAGGATGAGCTGCATGGCGAGGTCGAGCTTGCCGCCCGGAATCACGATCGAGTTGGCGCGGCTCATGAAGCTGCCGTCGATCATGGTGCGCAGATAGGCGAAGTCGATGCCGCGCGGGTTCTTGAAGCGGATCACCACCATCGACTCGTCCGGCGTCGGAATCCAGCGGGCGACCAGCGGATTCGACGTGTCGACGGTGGGCACGCGCTGGAAGTTGATGTCGGTCTCGGTGAACTGCGGGCAGATCACGTGCACATAGGCGTGCATGCGGCGCAGGATCGTGTCGGTGACGGCCTCGGTCGAGTAGCCGCGCGCCGCGCGGTCGCGATGGATCTTCTGGATCCATTCGAGATTGATCACCGGCACGACGCCGATCTTCAGGTCCGCGTACTGGGCGATGTTGATCGTGTCGGTCGCGACCGCCCCGTGCAGGCCTTCGTAGAACAGCAGATCCGACTTGTCCTCGAACGGCGCCCAGTCGGTGAAGTTGCCGGGCGGCACGCCGTAGCGCTCGGCCTCCTTGTCGTCGTGCACGTAGTGCCGCGTGCGCCCCTTGCCGGTGAGGCCGTAATCGCGAAACACCCGCTCGAGCTCCTCGAGCTCGTTGGCCTCGACGTTGAAGTGGCTGAAGGTCTGGTCGCCCTCGGCGGCGCGCCGCGCGATCTCGGCCTTCATGGCGGCGCGGTCGAAGCGATGGAAGGCGTCGCCCTCGATCGACACCGCCGTGATGCCCTCGCGGCGGAAGATCTGATCGAAGGTGTGCTTGACCGTGGTGGTGCCCGCTCCGGAGGAGCCGGTGACCGAGATGATCGGATGCTTGACGGACATTGTTCTCGACCCGGAATTTCAGTCTGCCGTCATTCCGGGGCGCACCGCAGGTGCGAACCCGGAATCCAGCGGCGACGACGGAGATTTTGGCTGGATTCCGGGTTCGCCGCTGTGCGGCGCCCCGGAATGACCGGGAAATGGCTCAAATCAAACCTCGGAAAGCGTGATCTCACGCCGTGAGCAGGCCTCGCTTGGAGAACAGCGGCGAGCGCTCGGCGATCTCGCCGGGGCCGGTGAGATAGTTCGACACCCGCTCCACCTTCTCGCGCGAGCCGAAGATCAGCGGTACGCGCTGGTGCAGCTTCTCCGGCACGAGGTCGAGGATCGGCGTGCGCCCGTCGGTCGCCGCGGCGCCCGACTGCTCCATCAGGAGCGCGATCGGAAACGCCTCGTAGATCAGGCGGAGCCGCCCTTGCGTGTAGCCGGCGCGCGTGTCGGCCGGATACAGGTAGATGCCACCCCGGATGATGATGCGGTGCGCCTCCGCCACCATCGAGGCGATCCAGCGCATGTTGTAGTCGGCCTCGCGCGGCCCGTCCTTGCCCTGCAGCAGGTCGTCGATGTAGAGGCGCAGCCGGTCGTCCCAGTGCCGGTGGTTCGACATGTTGATGGCGAACTCTTTCGCGCTCGCCGGGATCGTCACGCGCTCGCTGATCAGCCGGTAGGTGCCGGAGGTCCGGTCGAGGACGAAGTGGACGGTCCCCTCGCCGACGCTCATCACCAGCGCCGTGTGCGGGCCGTAGACCGTGTAGCCGGCGGCGAGCTGGTCGCGCCCCTTTTGGAAGAACGCCGCCTCCGACACCGGGTCGACGCCGTCGGGTGCCGGTAGCACCGAGAAGATCGTGCCGATCGTCACGTCGGTGTCGATGTTGGAGGAGCCGTCGAGCGGATCGACGGCGACGAGCAGCGGCGCGCCCGCGTTGACGGCGACCGGCAGCTCGGCCTCCTCGGACGCATAGGCGGCGACCGGCGCCGCCTTCACGGCCTCGAACAGCAGCGCGTCGGCGCGCACGTCGAGCTCCTTCTGCTCGTCGTAGCCGTCGGCGCCCTTGCCGAGTGTCGCCGACAGCTCGCCGGCGAGCGGCCCGTCGGCGACGACGCCCGAGATGGTGGCCGTCGCTCCGGCGATCGCCACCAGCGCCTTGCGCACCGCGTCGCGGGTCGGGTCGGTGCCGGCCCAGCGTGCCAGATATCCGTCGAGTGTGTCCGCCATGGTGCTTCCCCAGTCCCGCCGCCTTGCCTGTCGCGTCTGCCCGTCGCTCTTGCCTTGTGCCGGCCGCCATTGTCGCGGCGCCGACCGAAATGTCAGTCCGAAAAAACCCGGCTGGCGCGGATTTCCGCCGCCGTGAGGGTGCGCAGCGCCTCCTGGTCGACCGGCGCGTCCTGGTCGAACAGCCGCATCGCCTGGCGCAGCCGCGCCCGGTCGAAGGCGTTACGCATCGAGCGCGCGTTCGCGAAGGACGGCTTCTTCCGTCGCGCCGTCACGTAGTCGACCAGCGCGGCCCGGCCGCCCTCGTCGAAGCGATAGCCCTCGGCGGCCGCGAGCGTCTCGGTGATGGCGACCAGCTCGGCGTCGTCGTAGTCCGGGAAGTCGATGTGATGCGTGATGCGCGAGCGAAAGCCCGGATTGGCCGAGAAGAACGTCTCCATACGGTCGCCGTAGCCGGCCAGGATCACGACCAGATCCTCGCGCTGGTTCTCCATCACCTGGAGGAGGATCTCGATCGCCTCCTGGCCGTAGTCCTTCTCGTTCTCGGGCCGGTAGAGATAATAGGCCTCGTCGATGAACAGGACGCCGCCCATGGCGCGCTTCAAGACCTCCTTGGTCTTCGGCGCCGTGTGACCGATATACTGGCCGACCAGGTCGTCGCGCGTCACCGAGACGAGGTGCCCCTTCCTCACATAGCCGAGGCGATGCAGGATGCTCGCCATGCGCAGCGCCACCGTGGTCTTGCCGGTGCCGGGATTCCCCGTGAACGCCATGTGCAGGGTCGGCGGCGTCGCGGTGAGCCCGAGCGTGCGGCGCGCCTTGTCGACCAGGAGATAGGCGGCGATCTCGCGGATGCGCCGCTTCACCGGCTTGAGGCCGATCAGCGCGGCGTCGAGCTCGGCCAGCACCGCGTCGATCTGGGTCTCGTGATAGAGCGCCTTGAGGTCGACGCGGGTGTCGGCCGGGCTTTCGCCCGTCGCTCCCGCGACCGGCACCGCCTGCCCCGTCCCGATCGTGCCGATGGTCATGACCGTCTCCGCTCACGCTCTCGCTTGGTCATTCCGGGGCGCCGCGCAGCGGCGAACCCGGAATCCAGTGAAAAGCTCCGTTCCCCGGGTCTCGATTCCGGGTTCGCGCCTCCGGCGCGCCCCGGAATGACCGGAGGGCTCAGCCCCGCACGACCGAATAGTGCTGCACCCGGCCCGGTCCCTCGGAGCGGACGAGGCGGTACGTCGCCTCCGCCTTCGGCCGGTGGACCATGAAGGCGAGCCGGACCGTCTCCCAGCCGCGGGTCGAATCGAAGGCCGAGAGGCGGATGTAGCAGTCCGGATGCGCCTCGCGGCAGGCCTTCAGCTCGCCCATGACGCCGGCGGCGTCCTTCAGGTCGAACATCGGGATGCCCCACATGTCCCAATAGGTATTGCGGGGATGCGGGTCGTCGGTGAACTCGAGGCTGACGGCCCAGCCCTGCTCCAGCGCGTACTCGATCTGCGCGGCGATCTGCGGGTCGGTGAGGTCGGGGAGGAACGAGAAGGCCCCTTGCGTGATCTTGGACATGATCTGCTCCTGGTCGCGATGCGACGAATTGGTTTGCCGTCATTCCGGAAGCCGATCGAAGATCGGCTGTCCGGAATCCATAACCCCGGTCGGTGGATATGGATTCCGGGCTCGCGGCTTCGCCGCGCCCCGGAATGACCGAGGCTGCTGAATCACGCCACCGAGGCGGTCGGCACGAAGTCCGAGGTGTCGGTCGAGGTGTAGTCGAACGTCACAGAGCCCCAGGTGTGCAGGGCGGCCTCCAGCGGCTTGCACCACTTCGCCGCGGCCTGCAGGATCTCCGGACCTTCCGCCATGATGTCGCGGCCCTCGTTGCGGGCCAGCACCATGGCCTCCAGCGCGACGCGGTTGGCGATGGCGCCCGCCTCGATGCCCATCGGATGCCCGATCGTGCCGCCGCCGAACTGCAGCACCACGTCGTCGCCGAACAGGTTGATCAGCTGGTGCATCTGGCCGGCGTGGATGCCACCCGAGGCGACCGGCATGACCCGGCGGATGTCGGCCCAGTCCTGCTCGAAGAAAATTCCGCGCGGCAAGTCAACCTGGTTCTGCCGTTCACGGCAGATGTTGTAGTAGCCCTGCACGGTCATCGGGTCGCCTTCCAGCTTGCCGACCGCCGTGCCGGCGTGCAGGTGGTCGACGCCGGCGAGCCGCAGCCACTTGGCGATTACCCGGAACGACACGCCGTGGTTCTTCTGCCGCGTGTAGGTGCCGTGGCCGGCGCGATGCATGTGCAGGATCATGTCGTTGGCGCGCGCCCACTCGGCCATCGACTGGATCGCGGTCCAGCCGATCACCAGGTCGACCATCACGATCACCGAGCCCAATTGCTTGGCGAACTCGGCGCGCCGGTACATCTCCTCCATGGTGCCGGCCGTGATGTTGAGATAATGGCCCTTCACCTCGCCGGTGCGCGCCGTCGCCTGGTTGACGCCCTCCATGCAGTAGAGAAAGCGGTCGCGCCAGTGCATGAACGGCTGCGAGTTGATGTTCTCGTCGTCCTTGGTGAAGTCGAGGCCGCCGCGCAGCGCCTCGTAGACGACGCGGCCGTAGTTCTTGCCCGACAGGCCGAGCTTCGGCTTGATGGTGGCGCCCAAGAGCGGGCGGCCGAAGCAGTTGAGCCGCTCGCGCTCGACCACGATGCCGGTCGGCGGGCCCTTGAAGGTCTTCACATAGGCGACCGGCAGCCGCATGTCCTCCAGCCGCGCCGCCTTGAGCGGCTTGAACGAGAACACGTTGCCGATGATCGAGGCGGTGAGGTTGGCGATCGAACCTTCCTCGAACAGGATCAGGTCGTAGGCGATGTAGACGAAGTACTGCCCCGGCTGGCCCGGTACCGGCTCGACCTTGTAGGCCTTGCCGCGGTAGCTGTCGCAGGCGGTCAGCCGGTCGGTCCAGACGACCGTCCAGGTCGCCGTGGAGCTCTCGCCGGCGACGGCGGCGGCCGCCTCGACCGGATCGACGCCCTCCTGCGGGGTGATGCGGAACACCGCGAGCAGGTCCGTGTCCTTCGGCTCGTAGTCGCCGTCCCAGTAGCCCATCTGCGCGTATTTCAGCACGCCCGCGGCGTAGCGCTTCTTGGCGTCCGTGATGGCGCCCTGCGGCGCGCTGCCCTGCGGGGCGGTGGGGGCGAGCGAAGTGACGCTGGTCATCGAAAAGGGCTCCTCGGCTGTCCTCGCGACGGACATTGCAATTTTCGAATGCATCAGTATATTTTAATGTTCTGAAGCACTCGTTCAGCCATGCTTAACCGAAGCGACGTTCAGGCGACTCCATGCGCAACATCACGCTCAAGCATCTCCGCCTGATCGACAGCGCCGCCAGGCTCGGCAGCTTCGCGGCGGCGGCGGAGGCGAACCACGTCACGCCGCCGGCCGTGACCATGCAGATGCGCCAGCTCGAGGAGGAGATCGGCCTTCCGCTGTTCGACCGCGACGGCCGCGGCCTCACCCCGACGGCGGCCGGCCAGGAGCTGCTGCTCGCCGCGCGAAAGGTGGAGGCGGCGCTCGCCGAGTGCCGCGAGGCGCTCGTCTCGCTGAAGTCGCTCGACGCCGGGCGGGTGACGGTCGGCGTCGTCTCGACCGCGAAGTACTTCGCGCCCCGCATGCTCGCCGCCTTCGCCAGGAAGCACCCGAAGGTCGAGCTGCAGCTCGTCGTCGGCAACCGGCGCGACATCGTCGCCCAGTTCGAAACCGGGCTGTTCGACGTCTGCGTGATGGGGCGCCCGCCGGAGGGCATCGCGATCGAGAGCGACCGCATAGGCGCGCATCCGCATGTCGTCGTCGCGCCGCCCGATCATCCCCTCGCGAGGAAGCGCCGCCTGACCCCGCAGGCGCTGGCCGGCGAGACCTTCCTGGTGCGCGAGCCCGGCTCCGGCACCCGCACCCTGATGGAGAGCTTCTTCACCAAGGCGGGGCTGGCGCCTTCGATCGGCATGGAGATCGGCTCCAACGAGACCATCAAGCAGGCCGTGATGGCGGGGCTCGGCCTCGCCTTCATCTCGGCCCACACGATCGCGGCCGAGCTCGCCGACGGCCGCCTCAAGGTCCTGGACGTCGAGGGCCTGCCGCTCGAGCGCGCCTGGTTCGTCGTGCGCCTCGAATCCCGCCGCCTGCTCCCCGCCGCCCAGGCGCTGCGGGCGTTTTTGGCCAAGGAGGGCGGCACGTTCCTGCCGGCGGTGCCGAAGAAGCGTTGAAGCCTCGTGCCCCGGACGCGACGCACCGGACCTCCGGTCCGGTGCGTCGTGAGCCGGGGCCTAGTTTCCGCGCCCGTGCTCGCCGATCCGCCGCCTGGGTCCCGGGTCTCCGGCGCATCACGACGCAGCGTCGTGATGCCCCTCCGCCCGGGACACGAGGTCCGTCGCTATCGCGCCAACGGCCAGAACACGGCGATCGCCGGCACGGCGACCAGGACGACCAGCACCGACAGCGGCAGGCCGAGCTTCCAGTAGTCGCCGAACCGGTAGCCGCCCGGACCCATCACCAGCGTGTTGGACTGGTGGCCGAACGGCGTGAGGAAGTCGCAGGCCGCCCCCACCGCGACCGCCATCAGGAACGGGTCGGGGCGCAGCCCGAGCTTGCCGGCGAGGCTCGCGGCGATCGGCGCCATCACCAGCACGGTCGCGGCGTTGTTGAGGAACGGCGTCACCGCCATGGCGGCGACCATGATCAGGGCGAGCGCCCCGATCGCCGGCAGCGCGTCGGTCGCGACCGACAGCCACGCGGCGACGAGCTCGGTGGCGCCGGTGGTCTGCACGGCCTCGCTGACCGGGATCAGAGCGCCGAGCAGCACGACGATCGGCCACTCGATCGCCTCGTAGGCCTCGCGCAACGCCAGCGCGCGGGTGAGCACCAACGCCACGGCGGCGGTGAAGAAGGCGACCGCCACGGGCAAGAGCCCGGAGACGATCGTCGCGACCGAGGCGGCGAGAATGGCGACCGGGATCCAGCGGCGCCGGCCCCGCCCGAGCTCGAGCTCGCGCTCGGCGAGCGGCAGCAGGCCGAGCGTCTTCAGGGCGTCCGGGATGCGGTCGAGATGCCCCTGCAGCACGACCACGTCACCGGGCCGGAACCGCACGGCGCGCAGCCGCTGGGTGATGCGCTCGCCGGACCGGCTGAGGGCGATCAGATTGAGGCCGAAGCGGTCGCACAGCCCGGCGCTCTCGTGCGTCTCGGCGACGAGCCGCGACCAGCCCGTCACCACCGCCTCGACGGTGCCGACCTCGTCGGCGTCGCCCTCGACGGCCGGCTCCTCGCCGTCGCGCTGGCCGGCGAGCTGGAGCCCGGCCCGCACCACGGCGCGCTCGAGCGATTCCGGCTCGCCCTCGATCAGCAGGATGTCGCCCTCGCGCACCCGCAGACCGCCATGGGCCGACTTGTGGCGCACCTCGTCGCGCACCACGGTCGTCACCTTGCTCACGCCCTCGTCGAGGTCGCCGACCGCGGTGACGCGCTCGCCGATCAGCGGCGAGCCCTTGGGCACCTGCGCCTCGACCACATAGTTCTCGATGTTGATGGCGGCGTCGAGCGAGGCGCCGCCCTGGCGGTCGCGGGGCAGCAGACGGTAGGCGAAGGCGAGATAGACGAGGCCGACGGCCGCGACCGTGAGGCCGACCGGCGCGTAGTCGAACATGCGGAACGGCTCGCCGACGAGGTCGGCGCGCAGCCGCGCCACGATCACGTTGGGCGAGGTGCCGACCAGCGTGATCAGGCCGCCGATCAGCGAGCCGAAAGCGAGCGGCATCAGGAGCCAGGACGGCGGCGTGTCGGTGCGGCGCGCGAGCTGGAACGCGACCGGCATCAGGATCGCCAGCGCGCCGACGTTCTTGATGAAGGTCGACAGCACGATCACGGCGAAGACCAGCGCGAAAACCTGGCGGCGCGGCGTCGTCAGCCACGGCCCGAGCGGCCGCACCACCTCCTCCATGACACCAGATTTCGCGACCGCGGCCGACATCAGGAGCGCCGTCGCGACGATGATCACGACGTCGTCGGAAAAGCCCGAGAAGGCCTTCTCAGGCGGCACGATGCCGGCCACCACGGCAGCAACGAGGGCGAGCGCGGCGACGAGGTCGTAGCGGAGCCGCCCCCACACGAACAGCAGCATCATGGTGCCGACGATCGCGAAGGCGAGCCCTTGCGGAAGGGTCATGCGGACATCCGGTGCTGACGGGGACGCGCGGCCGTCGGGCAGGCGCGCCCGGGCGGGCCGACACTCAACGCCGCCACGCGTTTGCTGTTCCCGGTCGTGAAACTGCCCCGCACGCGGCGCGGCCCGGCGCGCTCACGGCCAGTCGGCGTAGGAGTGGCGCGCCGGCGGGGGCGTGCGGTTCGCGGCGGCGCGCGCCATCTCGCGCCGGAAGGCGCCGGGCGGCAGGCCGGCATTGGCCTTGAAGAAGCGATTGAAATGGGCCGGGTCCTTGAACCCGAGATGCGCCGACACCTGCTCGACCGTCAGCATCGAGCGCTCCAGCAGCAACATCGCCTCGCGGGCGAGCCGCTCGTGCACCAAAGCGAGCGGCGCGCGGCCGAGTTCGCGCAGGCAGATCGCGTGCAGCCGGTCGGGCGAGACGGCGAGCGCCTCGGCGTAGCGCGGGATGCGCCAGTGCTCGCGGAAGTGCAGTTCGACCAGGTGGCGGAAGCGCTGGAGGATCGAAGCGGCCGGACCGCCGGAGCGCCCGGCCGCCGCCTCGATCCCGGACGCCCGCCACAGCCCGACCATGACCAGCGCGACATGCGCCGTCACCGCCGTCCAGGCGCCGCGGGTCGCGCCGGCGAGCTCGCGCTCGATCGCCGCGAACGCATGGGAGAGGTCGGCGAGCGCCTCGGGCGAGCCGACCGGCACGGCGAGCAGCCGCCCGGCGATCGTCGCCAGCACGGCGGACTCGACGTTGCCGCTGATCGTCGAGGCGAGGAGATCGTCGGCGATGGCGAGCAGCCAGCCGCTCGCCCCGGCTTCGAGGTGCAGCCGCTCGGCGGCACGCGGCGGCACCCACACGAGTGCCGGGCCGGAGACCACGAGCGGCGGCTCGGGGCCGACCAGGTGCCCCTGCCCGGTCGTCACCAGGATGGCGTGGGAGAGGCGCCCGGCGGCGCCGCGCCCGAGCGACCAGTCCCGCCCGGTGAGGGCCGGGCGGATCGCCTGCAGGGCGACCTTCCGGGCCGCCACCGAGCCCGCCAGCAGCGACGGCCCGTGAACGCCGGAGGAGCCGGACTCGATCCACTTCTCTCCCATGATGTGCCAATTCCGATGGCCGGGCGTCCAGAACGCCGGATTATCGTCAATAAAGGGCCAGAAAAGGATATTCATCCCGGACGCGCATTCGGGTCAACTTCGCTTCACCGGACGCTGCACCCCCGAACAACAAAGCGGCGCCGGGCGGGAATGGGACATCCAGGGAGGCGGCCGCCCGGCCGCAGGCACGACCGGCTCGCGCCGCGCCGCGGTGGCGCCCCGTGTCGGCCCGCCGGGCCGCCGAGGGTCGTTCGGACCCGCGCGGCGTCATTCCGCCGCGTGCCCGTGGCCCTGGATGTCCCCCTTCTCGTCGGATGCGAGCGCCGGCCCCGCCGTCGCTCGTCGCAGGTCCGCGTCAGTCGGGCCGCCACGAAGGGAGGAGACCATGCGACGTGTGTCTGCGGCGCTCGCCGCCGCGCTCGGACTGTTTGCACTCGGCGCCGAAGCTTTGGCGCAGGCCGCGCCCGACAAGGTCAAGATCGGTTACGCGATCTCGAAGACCGGCCCGTTCACGGGCGGCGCCAGCATCACGACCCTGCCGGTCTACCAGCTCTGGGTGAAGGAGGTGAACGCCGCCGGCGGCCTCAAGATCGGCGACAAGCGCGTGCCGATCGAGGTGATCGAGTACGACGACCGCTCCAACTCCGAGGAGGCCATCAAGGCGATCGAGCGGCTGGCCAGCCAGGACAAGGTCGATTTCATCCTGCCGCCATGGGGCACCGGCCAAAACCTCGCGGTCGGGCCGATCCTCAACCGGCTCGGCTATCCGCATCTCGCGGTGACGACCAACACCAACCGGGCGCCCGAGCTGGCCAAGCGCTGGCCCAACGCCTCGTTCTGGCTCGGCCTGCCCTCCGACATCTCGGTCGAGATGGTGGCACTGCTGAAAAGTCTCCGCGACAAGGGCGAGATCGGGCCGACGGTCGCGATGATCGCGGTCTCCGACCAGTTCGGCATCGAGCTGTCGACGGCGGCCCGCGACGCCTTCGCCAAGGCCGGCTTCAAGCTCGCCTACGACAAGTCCTATCCGGCCGGCACGCAGGACATGCAGCCGATGCTGAAGGACGCGATGGCGACGAGCCCGGACGTGTTCGTCTCGTTCAGCTATCCGTCCGACACGCTGGCCGTCACCGACGCAGCCAAGGTCCTCGGCTTCAATCCCAAGGTGTTCTTCACCGGCGTCGGCACGGCGTTCCCGCTGTTCAAGCAGCGCTTCGGCGGCAACGCCGACGGCGTGATGGGCATCGGCGGGTGGAACGCCGACTCCCCGCTCCTGAAGGACTATCTGGAGCGCCACAAGGCCGGCGTCGGCCGCGAGCCGGACCGCTGGGCGAACCCGATCACCTTCGCCAGCCTGCAGGCGCTGCAGCAGGCGATCGAGCGCGTCGGCCTCGACCGCGCCGCGGTGATCAAGGAGCTGCAGAACGGCACCTTCGAGACCATCATCGGCAAGGTGAAGCTCGAGGGTGGATTGCTGAAGGACGTCTGGGCGGTCGGCCAGTGGCAGGGCGGCGAGTTCTACGGCATCGCGCCGACGAAGAAGGACGGCGCCCGCGCCGCGATCGTGCCCAAGCCCGCCTGGGGGCCGTAGCGTTCCCCCAGTCATTCCGGACAGACAGCATCGCTCCTCATGGTGAGGAGCGCTCCGCAGGAGCGCGTCTCGAACCATGAGGCCGCCCCCATCCTTCGAGACGCGGACCTCGGTCCGCTCCTCAGGATGAGGGCGGAATTTCCTCGGTCATTCGCCGGACGTATCCCGTGCTCCTCGTCGACATCCTCCTGTCGGGTCTGATCCTCGGCGGCATGTATGCGCTCGTCGCGATGGGGCTGACGCTGCAATACGGCGTCGCCCGCATCCTCAACCTCGCCTATGGGGAGGTGATGGTGGCGGCCGCGTTCCTCGCCTATGTGCTGTTCACGGGCGCCGCGATCGTGCCGCTCGTCGGGCTCGTCGTCGTGCTGCCGCTCGCCTTCGCGGCGAACTGGCTGGTCTACCGCGTCATGCTGGTGCCGCTGGTGCGGCGGGCCAAGACCCGCGCGGCGCTGGAGACCGACTCGATCCTCGCCACCTTCGGGCTCCTGTTCGTGCTGCAGGGGATCGCCTTCGTGATCTTCGGCGGCCAGTACTACGGTTATGCGTTCCTCTCGACGCCGGTGTCGCTCTTCGGCGCGACCGTCGCGGTGAACCGGCTCGTGGCGCTCGGCTTCGCCGCCGTGCTCGCGATCGGCCTCTATCTGCTGCTGACCCGCACCCGCACCGGCACGGCGATCCGTGCCGTCGCCGTCGATCCGACCGCGGCCCGTCTGGTCGCCATCGACGTGGACAGGATCGCGGCGCTCGCCTTCGCTGCGGGCGGCGCGCTTTGCGCGGCCGGCGGCGTGCTGGTGTCGATGTTCCTCACCTTCAACGCGGCCATGGGCGTGCTCTTCACCATGAAGGCGCTGATCGTCGTGATCATGGGCGGGGTCGGAAACCTCCTGGGCGCGCTCGCCGCCGGCCTGCTGCTCGGCCTGATCGAGACGGCGGTCGCGCGCCTCGTCGACCCCGGGCTGACGCTCGCGGCGAACTACGCCCTGTTCCTCGCCGTGCTGCTGGTGCGGCCGACCGGCCTGTTCGGAAAGGTCGCCCGATGAGCCGGCTGTTCCGCTACGGACCCGCCGTGCTGGTCGGCGCCACGCTCGCCGCGCTCGCATTGGTGGCGGTCTTCGGCTCCGACTATCACGTCGCGCTCGCCATCGCGGTCACGAGCTACATCGTGCTCGCCACCGCCTGGGCGCTGTTCTCCGGGCCGACCGGCTACGTCTCGCTCGCCACCGTCGCGTTCTTCGGCATCGGCGCCTACACGGTCGCGGTGCTGGGCGAAGCCCTGCCCTGGCCTCTGGTGCTTCTCGTCGCCGCCGCCATCGGCCTCGTCGTCGCCCTGGTGGTCGGTCTCTCGACACTGCGGCTCAGCGGCATCTACTTCGTCGTGTTCAGCTTCGGGCTCGCCGAGCTGATCCGTCAGCTGGTCACCTGGTACGAGGTGAACATCGGCCGCTCGGTCGGTCGCTACGTGTTCCTCGACGTGACCCAGGCCGGAATCTTCTGGCAACTGTTCGGGCTCGCCGTCGCGGTTTTCCTGGTCGGCTGGCTGATCGGCCGCTCGCGGCTCGGGCTCGCCCTGAAGGTGATCGGCGAGGACGAGACGGTGGCACGCCACTGCGGCATCGACACGACGCGAGCGAAGCTGATGCTGTTCGCGGTCTCGTCGGTGTTCATCACCGTCACGGGCGCCGTGATGGCGCCGCGCTGGACCTATATCGACCCGGCGATCGCGTTCAACCCGCTCGTCTCGTTCCAGGTCGTCGTGATGGCGCTGCTCGGCGGCGCCGGCGTGCTCTACGGCCCGCTGCTCGGCGCCGTGCCGCTGGTGCTGCTGTTCGACCTGATCGGCGCGCATTTTCCGAACCACTTCTCGATCCTGCTCGGGCTCGTCTTCATCGTGGTGGTGTACGGACTGCCGAAAGGCGTGGCGGGCCTGCTGGGCAGCTTCAGTGTCACGGAGCACGGCGCCCGCGCTCCTTCTCCCCGCACGCGGGGAGAAGGAGGCTCGCCTCGAAGAGGCGAGACGGATGAGGGGGCGCCTCC
>NZ_JBEOMB010000081.1:0-20755 GCF_046000175.1 Rhodoplanes sp. SY1 | reverse complement strand
GGCCGGCAAGGGCTTCGCCGTGGTCGCCCAGGAGGTCAAGCGGCTCGCCGGCCAGACCGCCCAGGCGACCGACGACATCGCCCGCCAGGTGGCCGACATCCAGTCGGCGACCGAGACGGCGGTCGGCGAGATCCGCTCGATCGCCCACACGATCGGCGGCATCGACGAGAAGATGGCGGCGATCGCGGCCGCCGTGGAGGAACAGGGCGCGGCCGCGCAGGAGATCTCGCGCAACGTCCAGCAGGCCTCGAACGGCACCCAGGCCGTCACCCGCACGATCGGCAATGTCGCGGCGCTGAGCCGCGAGACCGGCACGGCGAGCGACGCCGTGCTGGAGTCGGTCGAGACCATGGCGTCGAACGCCGACCATCTGAGCGGCGACGTCGAGAGCTTCCTGAGCCGCGTCCGCGCCGGGTGAGAGCGGACCGATCGCCGCCTGCTAGACCACCAGCAGGCGGTCGGTGTCGGAAAAATCGGACAGGAGCTCGCAGCCGGTCTCGGTGACCAGCACCATGTCCTTGTTCTGCATCCCGAAGCCGAAGCCGGTCTCGTAGATCAAGGGCTCGATGCCGAGCACCATGCCGGCCTCCAGGGGCTGGTCGGCGGTCGGCCCGAGATACGGGTCCTCGTGCAGATGCAGGCCGATGCCGTGGCCGATGAAGGAGATGCGCGGCAGCTTCAGCTCCTCCGTCATCACGAGGTAGCGCTCGTAGATGGCCCGCGTCGATGCGCCGGGGCGGATCTCGTCGAGCAGCATGTGCTTGCAGGAGGTGAGATTGGCCCAGATGCGCTCGGCCTCTGCCGGCGCCTTGCCGATCGCCGCGGTGCGGCAGACGCCGGCGTGATAGCCGTCGATCATCGGGAAGATCTCGACCCGGCAGACGTCGCCGGTCTTCAGCACCCGCCCGGTCGGACCGACATTGGGGAATACGCTGCGCTCGCCGGTGGCGACGATCATCAGCTTGAAGTACTCGGCGCCCTGCTCGTAGACGCCACGCGTCAAGGCGGCGGCCAGATCCATCTCGGTCTTGCCGGCCGACACCGCGTGATACGACTCGGTGATGGCGCGGTCGGCGATGCGCGAGAGCTTTCGCAGAATGTCGATCTCGCCCGGCGTCTTGAGCTGGCGCAGCCGCGCCAGCAGCGCCTGGGCCGGCGCGAAGGTCGCGCCCGGCAGGCGCGCGGCGAGATCCGCGTAGTCGGCCGCCGGCAGATAGTCGAGCTCGAGCCCGATGCGGGCGTTCGCGAGGCCGTGCTTCTCGAGCGCCTCAGCCAGCACCGCCATGGCGTCGAAGGAGAACTCCTTCCACACCGCGATCTCGGTGCCGGGCGCCTTCGCCCGGATCGTGCTCGCCTCCATGTCGACGACGACGAGCGAGACGGCGCCGTCCGCCGTGACGATCGCCATGGCGTGCCGCCAGCGCATCAGCGGCTGGGTCGGCGAGACGAAGCCGGTGACGTAGGCGAAGTTCTCCGGCGAGCACGAGCAGATGGCGTCGAGGCCGGCCGCCGTCATGGCGGCGACCTCGCGGGCGATCACGTCCTGGCGCATCGAGGATCCTGGCTGGCGGCGGGCTTGAGCGGGTGAGTTTGTATACAGGGCGGGCGGAGATCGAAGAGGAACAGATGTCGGGCCGCGAAGCAAGACTCAGGCCGGCGATCCGCCGTCGAGCAGACCCAGCTCGCGAAGAATGCTCTCGGCCTCGCCGATCGCGTGATTGCCGGCCGGCACGCCGCAATACAGGGTCGACTGCAGGATGATCTCCTTGATCTCCTCGACCGTCAGGCCGCCGGCGAGCCCGGCCCGCACGTGCAGCTTGAACTCCTCCCAGCGGCCGAGCGCGATCATGGTGGCGAGCACCATGCAGCGCCGCGTCTTCTGGTCGAGCCCCGGCCGGGTCCAGATCTCGCCCCACACGATGCGGGTGATCATCTCCTGGAACTCGATGTTGAAGCCGTTTCGCCGGGCGATCGAGCGATCCACCCAGGCATCGCCCAGCACGGATCGGCGCGCGGCCATGCCCTTCTCGTAACGGTCGTCGGCGGTCATTGTGATGCCCTCCCGTCATGGCCGGGCTCGTCCGGGCCATCCACGTTTTATTTGACGGCAGGCCTACAAGACGTGGATGCCCGCGACAAGCGCGGGCATGACGACGCGGGAGGAGGCGCAGCTCCCCTCGCCTACTCGGCCGCGATCCGTCCGGCCGCCACGCCGTGCGGCTTGATTACCACCTTGATGGCGCCGTCGCGCTTCTCCTTGGCGTAGAGGAGCGCCGTCGGCAGGTCGTCGAGCGCGAACGTGTGGGTGAGCAGCGGGCGCGCGTCGAACTTTCCGTCGCGCATCAGGGCACAGGCGCGGTGGACGGCGCGCTTGCCCTCGCCCCTGATGCCGAACAATGCGATGTTGTCGCGCACCAGTCGTCCGACGTCGACATTCGTCGCCTCGGCCGGAAACGCCGCCAGGCAGACGCGGCCGCCGCGGCTGGCCATCGAAATCGCCTGGCCGATGGCGATCGGCGCGCCCGAGCACTCGACCACGTAGTCGGCCCCGTGCGGCCCGACGATCGCCTTCACGGCGGCGACGGCATCCGCCCCACGCCCATCGACGTCGCGCACGTCGATCACGTGGTCGGCGCCGAGGCCGGCCGCGATGGCGAGCCGCTGCGGCGACAGGCCCGTCACCACCACGGGCGAGGCGCCGAGCGCCTTGCCGACCGCGGCGACGAACAGGCCGATCGGCCCCTCGCCGATGACGACCAGGCTCTCGCCGGCGACCAGCCCGCCGATCTCGGTCAGCGCGTACATGGCCGTGCCGGCCGTGACGACGAGGGTGCCGAGCTCGTCGGAGATGTCGTCCGAGAGCTTCGCCATCGTGTTCACGTGGTTGACCTGGTACTCGCAGAAGCCGCCGTCCGTGGTGAAGCCGTTGGCGCGGTGGCCCTTGGCGCGGTTGCCGTAGTTCAGGCAGGCCGTGTAGAGGCCGGCGCGGCAGCGCCGGCACTGGCCGCAGCCGGCATGGATCTCGACCGCGACACGGTCGCCGATGGAGAACTCGTCCACGGCCGGCCCGAGCGCCACCACGGTGCCCATGTATTCGTGGCCGGGCGTCCACGCCTTGTGGAAGGGCGGCCCGCCGTCGACGATCGCCGGCCAGCCGTACCAGATGTTGTCGATGTCGCTCGGGCAGATGGCGACGGCGTCGATGCGCAGCAGCACCTCGGCGCGGCCCGGCACCGGGACGGGCTTCTCGGTGCGGCGCAGCTCGCCCGGGCCATCGAGCACCCAGGCCGTCATCCTCGCAGGGATCGGGAACGCCGCGCTGGTGGTCACGCCGTCCGGGGTCGTCATCGGGGCCTCTCCTGAACCGTCACGACATTGAATGCTAACCTGAAAGCCGCCGGCCGCACGATCCGCACCGCCGCCCGGGCAGGCCTGCGGCCGGAGCGGAGCACCGGACCGGCTCGCGGCTGCTTTTCCGCCCCGAAACGGCGTGGCATGGTCCGTCGATGCCGAGCGCCACCGCACCGATTCGACCCGCTCCGCCGATCGACGGACGCCAGTCGGCGACCGCGCTGGCGGTCGCGCGCGGCACCCAGCGGCTGCTCCGCTCGATGGGCTTCGCCTGCGTGTGCGAGCTGCCGCTCGCCTCCGGCCGGCGCGCCGACCTCGTGGCGCTCGGCGGCGAGGGCACGGTGTGGATCGTCGAGATCAAGTCCTCGATCGAGGACTTGCGCGCCGACCACAAATGGCCGGACTACCGGCTGCATTGCGATCGGCTGTTCTTCGCCACCGCGCCGCACGTCCCGGCCACGATCTTTCCCGAGGACGCCGGCCTGATCGTCGCCGACGGCTTCGCCGCCGAGCTGCTGCGCGACGCGCCCGAGCACCGGCTGCACGCCACCACCCGCAAGCACATGACGCTCGCCTTCGCCCGCGCCGCGGCGCTCCGCCTGCAGTCGCTCGCCGACCCGCACGGCCGTTTCTCCGACGGGTGAGGCGGCTGCTGCGAACGGGACGGCGGGCTCGCGACACAATGGATGGGGATCCGGGCGGGATCGGGTATCATGTTAGGGAACGGCCCCCGGGGGCCGGCGAGGCAGCATGGACATGCGCACCTTCTCCTCCGAGCCGTCGCCGCCCCAGCCATGGGGTTCCGTGCCGCCGGTTCCCGGGCCGGGAACCGAGCCCCCGGCCGGCCCGGGCGAAGCCGCGCCGGCGACGGTGAACGGCGGCCCGACGAACGCCAGCCAGATGAACCCCGGGCAGGTGACCTTCACGGGGCTGCGCGGCGATTTCTTCAGCCTCGTCGTGGCGGGCGGGCTCCTGCAGCTCGTCACGGTCGGCTTCTACCGGTTCTGGCTGGTCACCGACATCCGCCGGCATCTGTGGCGCCACACCCGCATCGGCGCCGACGCGCTCGAATACACCGGCACGGCGCGCGAACTGCTGATCGGCTTTTTGGTGGCGCTCGCCATCCTGGCGCCCGTCTATGTGCTGTATTTCCTGGCCGGCCTCGTCGCCGAGGAGTACGCGACCTTCGCCAGCGTCCCGCTGGTCCTGGTGCTCTACGTCTTCGGCCATTATGCGACCTACCGGGCGCGGCGCTACCGCATGACCCGCAGCTCGCTGCGCGGCCTGCGCTTCTGGATGACCGGCTCGGCCTTCGCCTATGCGGGCCGCGCCGCCTGGTGGGACTTTCTCACCGTGATCACGCTCGGCCTCGCCTATCCGTGGCGGGCCGCCGCGCTCGAGCGCTACCGCATGCGCAACACCCGCTACGGCACGCTCGCGGGCGATTTCGTCGGCACCGGCTGGCGGCTGTTCGTCCGCGGCGCCTGGATGTGGGTGCTGGCCATGGTGGTGCTCGCCGGGATGGTCGCGGCGGCGGTCGGCATGGCGAGCGCCGGCGCGCTCGCGGCGCTCGAGGTCGACAAGGACGACGTCGAGACGATCGTCGGCCTCGCCTCCCTCGCGGTCATGCTGCTCGTGTTCCTGCTGCTGCCGCTGTGGCCGATCTTCCGGGCGACCGAGCTGCGCTGGCGCATCGAGGGCACGCGGTTCGGCCCGGTCTCGCTGCACTCCACGCTCCGGCGCCGCACCGTGCTGGGCTGCTACGCCGCCGCGCTCGGCGTGTCGATGCTGGTCGGCTCGGCCGGCAGCATCCTGTTCGGCACCGCCACGATGGTGATGAAGAACCCGTTCGAGCACCTCGAGACGGCCGGCCTCACCGGCCAGCTCGGCGCCTTCGCCGTGATCGCCGTGATCTATCTCCTGATGCTGTTCGGCTTCGGCGTGGTGAAGCGCGTCTTCGTCGACCGTGGCGTCTGGGCGGCCGTCGCCGCCTCGACGACCGTCGTCGGCGTCCAGGCCCTGGATCACGTGCAGGCGGCCGGCGAGGCCGCCGGCAGCCTCGGTGAGGGGCTCGCCGACGCCCTCGACGTCGGCGCGATCTGACCGCCGTGAGCGCGCCGGCGCACTTGGACGCGGCCGTCTTCTGGGACGGCGTGACGGCACGCCGGCGCGACGTGACGCTGCGGCTCGATCCCGACGTGCTGGCGATCCTGGAGGACGGCGCCGAGACGGCGCGCTGGCCGTGGCCCGATCTGCGCCGCCGCGACGCCGGCCCGGACGTCACCCGGGTCGGCTGCGTCTCCGCCTCCGATCTCGCCCGCATCGACATATCGGACCCGGACCTCGCCGCCGCGATCGTCGCGCGCGCGCCGGCCTTCGAGGCGGCGGCGGGCGGCGGCCGCCGTTTCCGGGTGAAGGTCGTGATCGGCTCGCTCGCCGTCGCGGTGTCGCTCGTCCTCACCACGCTCTATCTGCTGCCGCTGGTCGCCGAGCGGCTGGTGCCGTTCGTCCCGGTGTCGTGGGAGGAGCGGCTCGGCGGCATCGCCGACAAGCAGGTGAAATCGATCTTCAGCGCCGAGACCTGTGACGCCCCGGCCGGCCGGGCGGCGCTCGACGCGCTGACCGCGAAGCTGGTCGGCGCCGCCGACATCGGGACGGGCCAAGCCGGCGAAGGCGTGCGCATCGCGGTGCTGCGCTCCGCCACCAAGAACGCCATCGCGCTGCCGGGCGGCCGCATCTACCTGTTCGACGGGCTGTTGAAGATGGCGCGCAGCCCCGACGAGATCGCCGGCGTGCTGGCGCACGAGATCGGCCACGCAAAAGCGCGCGACGGGCTGCGCAGCCTGATCCAGGCCGGCGGCTCGTCGTTCCTGCTCGGGCTCCTGTTCGGCGACGTCACCGGCTCGTCGACCGTGGTGTTCGCGGCGCGCCTGATGGTCGACGGGTCGCATTCGCGCGAGGCGGAGCGCGCCGCCGACCGCGAGTCGGCCCGCATCATGACGGCGCTCGGCCGGCCGGCCGCCCCGATGGCGGCGTTCCTGCTGCGGGTGACGGGCGAGAACGCCGGCAAAGGCATCAGCCTTTTACTCACCCACCCGCTCAGCGAGGAGCGCCTCGCGGCCCTGAAGGCGCTCGACCACGGCGCCAGCGGGCCACCGCTCCTCGACGACGCGCAATGGCAGGCGCTCAAGGGGATTTGCCGGAGGTGAAAGGCATGCGGCTGGGACCTGGGGTCATTCCGGGGCGGCGCGTGAGCGCCGAACCCGGAATCCAGCCAGGATAACGGAGGTTGTCGCTGGATTCCGGGTTCGCGGCTTCGCCGCGCCCCGGAATGACAGAGAGCGGATCGAACGGAAAACAGTACTACAAGCGTGATGTTCGACAGGACCGCGAGGCGCGAGCCATGACCGACATGACCTACGACCCGGAAGCGGACGCCGTCTACCTGCGGCTCGGCCGCGGCGAGATCGTCGCCCAGGAAGAGCACGGGCCGCTGATCTGCGACCTGGACGCAGAGCGCCGCATCGTCGGCATCGAGATTCTGTCGGCCGAAAAGGTTCTGGCACCGGGGGACTGGCAGAACGCCCGCCGCCCCGGGCGCGCGGACGCGGCCGAGTGACGGAGGCCCGCCCTACTTCGGCGCGCGCTTCGCCAAGATGCGCTGCAGGGTGCGGCGGTGCATGTTGAGGCGGCGGGCCGTCTCGGAGACGTTGCGGCCGCACAGCTCGTAGACGCGCTGGATGTGCTCCCAGCGCACCCGGTCGGCCGACATCGGGTTCTCGGGTGGCTCCGGCTTCTTGCCCTCGCCGGCGAGCAGCGCGGCGGCGACCTCGTCGGCGTCGGCCGGCTTCGACATGTAGTCGAAGGCGCCGAGCTTCACGGCCGTCACGGCGGTGGCGATGTTGCCGTAGCCGGTGAGCACGATGCCGCGGGCTTCGGGCCGCTTCTTCTTCAGCGCCTGGATGACGTCCAGCCCGTTGCCGTCGCCGAGCCGCATGTCCACCACGGCGAAGGCCGGCGGCTGGCGCTCGACCTGCTGCAGCCCGTCGGCGACCGATTCGGCGGTCGTCACCGTGAAGCCGCGCGATTCCATGGCGCGGGCGAGGCGCTGCAGGAACGACTTGTCGTCCTCGACGATCAGCAGCGTACGCTCCCCCACCGGGGCCGACACGGCCGGCGCGGACGAAGACGCGGCTTCCATCATCGCTTTCGATCCTCGAAGGTTCGCCGGTCGGGCCGGCAGGAATGTCTTCGGCACGCTCGGATGCCGACGCAGTCTCTACGACGAGGCTGCCCGGTCCGATGCCGGAATGCGCCGGACGTGATGTCGCACCCGTGCACGGCTGTCAGGTAGGCACGAACCGCCGCCGCCTCAAGCCCGCCCGGCCGATGCCGCCGCCTCGTCCGGCTCGCTCTCCTGCTCGGCCGAGCCCCACAGCGTCTCGGCCGGGTGCTCGAACTCCTCGCGGCTCCAGCGGATGCGGACGATCGCGCCGCGCTGCGGGAAACGCCGATTCTGCAGGGTCAACCGGCCGCCCGAACGCTCCAGCAGGGTCTTGGCGATGAAGAAGCCCAGCCCGAGCCCGGGCGAGTCCTCGCCCTTGCGGCGGCCGCGACGACTCGTCACGTAGGGCTTGCCGAGCCGGTCCATGATCTCGGGCGGGAAGCCCGGCCCGTCGTCGGAGATCATGATCCACACCGAGTCGGCGTTCCACGAGACCGCCACCTCGACGCGCTCGCGGGCGAAGTCGGCGGCGTTCTCGACCAGGTTGCCGAGCCCGTAGAGGATCGCCGGGTTGCGCACCCCGATCGGCTCCGGCCCGCCCTCGGACGGCATCACCACGTCGATCACCGCCTCGCCGGTGCGGTGCGGCGCGACCACGTCCTCGACCAGGGCCGCGATCGGCATACGCACGAACATCTCGCCGGGGGCCGGGAACTCGGAGAGCTTGCTCAGGATCTCGCGGCAGCGCTGCGCCTGCTGGCGCAGGAGCCGGATGTCCTCCAGCATCGGGGAGGCGGGGTCGAGATCGTTCTCGAGCTCCTTGGCGACCAGCAGGATGGTGGCGAGGGGCGTGCCGAGCTCGTGGGCCGCGGCGGCGGCGAGCCCGTCGAGCTGCGAGAGATGCTGCTCGCGCGCCAGCACCAGCTCGGTCGCCGCCAGCGCCTGGGTGAGCTTTCGCGACTCCTCGGCGATCTGGCCGGCGTAGACGCTGATGTAGCCGATGGCCAGCGCCAGCGCGAGCCACACGCCGAACACGTAGATCCACGGCAGCTCGAAGCTGCCGTCGCCCGGCCACGGCAGCGGAAAGTAGGCGAACATCAGCACGGTCGCCGAGGCGATCGCCAGCAGGCCGAGCATCAGCGTGAGTCGGGACGGCAGGATGCTGGCCGAGATCAGCACCGGCCCGATGAACAGCAGCGCGAACGGGTTCTGCATCCCGCCGGTGAGGAACAGAAGGATCGCCAGCTCGGCGATGTCGACGCCGAGCAGCAGCGCGACGCCGTTGGCTTCGAGCCGCGCGTCACCGTGAAAGCGCCACAGCAGATAGACGTTGAGCGAGCCGTAGAGCGTCACCACGGCCAGCGCGACCCAGAACAGCGCTTCGCTGACCAGGCTGTCGTGGACGATCAGCACGGCGGCGAGCTGGCCGAACACCGCGATCCAGCGCAGCCGGACCAGCGTGTCGAGGCGGACCGGCCGGGACGGCTCGTCTTCGGTCGTCGAAAGGGCGGGCGTCGTCATGACACCATCGTAGCAGGCCGGCATGTGGAAAGCAGGTGCCGGGAGACAGGTGCGCCGCGTCGTAGCAGGCGAGGCGCCGCGGACGGACCGCGGCGCCTCGAGACTGAACGTGAGAGGTGGCAGGGGGCGAGGCGGAAGGAAACGAGTTCGGCGCAAGCGCCGAGGCGTCGCTCAGCTTCGCCGCCCCTGCTGCTCCTGGGTCTTCAGCCAGTCCGAGAGCGTCTCGGTGGACTTCCGGGCCTTCTTGCCGACCGACGCGACGGTCGACGCGCCGCTCGACGCCTTGCCGCCGGAGGATCGGCCCGCCGCGCCGGTCTTCTTGGCGACGCTGCGGGTCGGGGTGGCGGGCGCATCGGCGCCGTCGCGCGCCAGCCGCAGCGCGCGCAGCCGCTCGGTCTTCTCGCGCAGCGCCTGGGCCTCGCGCTCGTAAAGCGGCAGCGCCGTCTTGCTGCCGTCCCCGCGATCCTTCGGACGGTCGTTCATTGTTGAGCTCCGGCATGCAAATGAGAGGAACTAGGGGTCGAGCGCCTTGCGCAGCGCCGCGTTGATGCGGTCCTGCCAGCCGGGGCCGGCTTCGCGGAACCGCTCGAGAATATCCTGATCGATGCGCAGCGTGACCTGCTCGCGCACCGGCGGCAGCCCCTGCGAGCGCAACGGCGCCGCTTCTGCTGGCCCGGGTGGCGGCTTCGCCGTCACTGCCTTGAAGGCCTTCTCGGCCGCGGCCCGCGCATCCTGCCCGCGCCGGGGCTCCTGCCCCCGCAGGGGCGGGCGGCGTGTCCTGTCGCCGGTCATCGGCATCCCTCGTGCGTCTCCTGCTGGTGGTTCGTCGGGCGGGTTGACCGGGGGCGATCCGTCGCGCCGAGGCGTCGCGAAAGCCGCGGCACGCCCCCGATGCGACAGGATCGGCGAAGTCGAAAGCTGCACGTTCGCGACCCGCCGGGTCACGGCGTACGGCGCGCGGCCTGTACAGCCGAATCATCCTCGCACATCCGGGCCGTCGACTGTAGCGGGTCTCTGCGGATGGACGACGCGCCGCGCCCCACCGGGCGGTGAGGCGAACGGACGGATCAGGCCCGCTCCGCCGGGCGCGAGAAGACGTGGCGTGCGGGCGTCGCTAGGCCGTGTGGCCGTCGCCCGGCGTGGTCGGGGTCTTCTTGGCGCGCTGCGGCGTCATCGGCGCCGGCGCGAGCGAGGGATGGCCGCGGGTGCCGCCGAGTTCCGCCTGGGCGTAGTCGTCCCCGGTCGGCCGATCGGACCCCGGATCGGTGCGGGCCGGCCTCGCGGGCCGCGGCGCCGCGCCGGCCGTGTCGGGCATCGGCCTGTCGTCGGCGCGAACCGGATCGTCGGCACGGGTCGCGTCGTGGGTCGAGCCGTCGCAGGGCGTGTCGGGCATGGCGCATCTCCGGGACTTTCGAACGACAACCCGGCCACGGCGGCGCGGTTCGCCGCGCGTCACGTGCTCATGATGCCACTGGAAGCGCGAGATGCTGGCTCGGAACCCGGAACACACCCTTGATGCACTCGGGGTTCCGAACAGCGATCTGGATGTGCGTCTTCTCCTCGAACCCGGCCCCGTCATAGGCCGGCCCCCCTTCGGTGAAGACGCCTCGCACCGTGTCGAACGGCGGCAGTCCCGCCTCCGCGAAGATCGAGTGGACGCGCTGGATCACGGCACAGTCGAGCCGTCGAAGCAGTCGATCGGGAGAGTTCCGTGGCAACGGCACGCCGGATTCGGCGTGTGATCGCTTCAGCGACTCGAATCCACGCTGGACCGCGGCGATCCCGAAGACCGTCGTCAGATCGAGGCAGCGGCAGAGGTCGACGACGGCACCCACCACGAACGGCGTCCTGATCCGGGCCGCGCGGCGTGTCATCGTCTCGCGGGCGAAATCGAGGCCACGGCGGGGATTGGCCTCCCAGAAGTACACGCCCGGCCCGAGCCAATCGTAGTCGTTCTCGGAGGGCTGGAACGACGTTCCGGCGAGAAGCCGCTCGCCGACCGCCCTGTCGCAGCCGTGATAGCCGAGCACGAAGCCGTAGGAGAGCCGTTGCACGTCACCCGCCGAAGCGCTTGGTCAGCCTCCCCGACCGGGTGACGACGCCTTCCTTCTCGAGCTGCCGCCGGGCCGCCGCCTTGGTGCGACCGTGCTTGGCGTCGAACCGATCGGCCGCTTCCAGAAACCTGTTCAGAACCCGCTCCTCGCTCCGGAACGGATCGAAGGGATCGAGAACGGGGGTGTCACGGCCGAAGGTCTTGGGCATGCACCAAAGATAGCGAGCGTGCCCACGCACCACCAGCTCTTTCCGCACACGCCCGCCGCCGCCCGCTCTGCGCCCCGGCGCCCTTGCGCCGGCCGCGCATCCCCCTACATTCGCCGAGCCCATGACAGCCCCCACCAACGCCCCCTCCACCACGGCAGCCCCGACCACGGCCGGCTCCGGTCCGGCGGCAGCCGACACGCCGGCGGCGAGCGGGACGCCCGCCGTCGCGGTCGACCGGCTGGTGAAGATCTACAAGGGCGGCACCGCCGTCGACGGCATCTCGTTCTCGCTGCCGCCCGGCTCGGTGACGGGCCTGCTCGGCGGCAACGGCGCCGGCAAGACCACCACGATCGCGATGATCATGGGGCTGGTGATGCCGACCTCCGGCGCCGTGCGGGTGCTCGGGGCAGAGATGCCGCGGCAGCGCTATCGCGTGCTCGAGCGGATGAACTTCGAGAGCCCCTATGTCGAGATGCCGCTGCGCCTGACGGTGCGCCAGAACCTCGGCGTGTTCGGCAAACTCTACGGGGTCGACGACCTCGACGCCGTCATCGCGCGCCTCGCCGAGGATCTCGATCTGGTCGCCCTGCTGGACCGCCCCACCGGCAAGCTCTCGGCCGGTCAGAAGACCCGGGTCGCGCTCGCCAAGGCACTGGTCAACGCGCCCGAGCTCCTGCTGCTCGACGAGCCGACCGCATCGCTCGACCCCGACACGGCCGACTGGATCCGCGGGCACCTCGAGCAATACCGCGAGCGCCGCGGTGCCACCATCCTGCTCGCCTCGCACAACATGGGCGAGGTCGAGCGGCTGTGCGACCGGGTCATCATCATGAAGCGCGGACGCATCGAGGACGACGGCACGCCGGCCGCCCTGCTCGCCCGCTACGGGCGCAGCAATCTCGAGGAGGTGTTTCTCGACGTCGCGCGCGGGCGCGGGGAGCTTCCGGCCGATCAGGCCCAGGAGGGCGCGCGGGAGGGCGACGCGGCCCGGGAGGCGGCGCAATGAGCGGCGCGACGCGCAACGGCGGCGGCGAGTGGGAGATCTCGGGCCGGCGCATCGCCGCGCTGGTCGAGCGCTACTGGTACCTGCTGCGGTCGTCCTGGCCGCGACTCCTCGACCTCGTCTACTGGCCGGCCGTGCAGATGCTGATGTGGGGCTTCCTGCAGACCTACGTGTCGCAGAGCGACGGCGTCCTCGCCCGCGCCGGCGGCACCTTCATCGGCGCCGTGCTGCTCTGGGACATCCTGTTCCGCGGCCAGCTCGGCTTCTCGGTGTCGTTCCTCGAGGAAATGTGGTCGCGCAACCTCGCCAACCTGATGATGAGCCCGCTGCGGCCGATCGAGTTCGTGATCGCGCTGATGATCATGAGCATCGTGCGCCTGTCGATCGGGCTGGTCCCGGTGACGTTCCTCGCCATCGCGTTCTTCGGCTTCAACCTGTGGGGTCTCGGGCTCGCGCTCGCGGCGTTCTTCGTCAACCTGATGCTGACCAGCTGGGCGGTCGGGATCTTCGTGTCCGGAATCCTGCTGCGCAACGGGCTCGGCGCCGAGAACCTCGCCTGGACCATCATGTTCCTGATGCTGCCGCTCGCCTGCGTCTACTATCCGGTGGCGGTGCTGCCCGGATGGCTGCAGACGATCGCCTGGATGCTGCCGCCGACCTATGTGTTCGAGGGGATGCGGGCCCTGATGATCGACCACGTCTTCCGGGCCGACCTGATGCTGTGGGCGCTCGGCCTCAACGTGGTGCTGTTCGCCGCCGGAACGGCCGGCTTCCTGGCGCTGCTGAAGAGCGCGCGCCGACAGGGCTCGCTCCTGCAGACCGGCGAATAGCCATTCACTCTTTGCGTGCAGCGCGCCTGCATATCGCGCACAATGATGGGGGATAAGAACGCGCGCGAAATTTTTTGTCTTTTTCGACCCCGAAACTGGAATTTGACGTTGCGCAATGCTGCGGCGCACGGCAGCATTGATCAAACATAAATTCCTGCATCCAAGCGCGCACGCCGGTTTTCCGGCGCGCGAAAGGGAGCTGCACCATGACCATCCGGGACGTCGAACACACGCCGCCGCCGCCGTCGATGGAAGGCTTCGGCATGGGCCTGTCATCGCCGCTGTACTGGTTCTACGAGATGACGCATGTGGCGCTGAACCCGTCACGGGCGCTGGCGCACGCCACCCATGCGTTCTTCAAGAGCCCGAGCAATCCGGTGTCGTCGACGACGATCGGCAAGTCGATCTCGGCCGCCTGCGAGATGTTCGAGCGCGCCACCCGGCGCTACGCCCAGCCCGAGTGGGACATCGAGCACACCGTGGTCGAGGGCCGGCTCGCGCCCGTGTCGGTCGAGGCCGTGTGGGAGCGGCCGTTCTGCCGGCTCCTGCACTTCGACCGGCAGGTGGCGATCACCCACAAGCCGGACCCGCGCGTCCTCGTCATCGCGCCGATGTCGGGTCACTACGCCACGCTGCTGCGCGGCACCGTCGAGGCGCTGCTGCCCGACCACGACGTCTACATCACCGACTGGATCGACGCCCGCATGGTGCCGATGAGCGAGGGGCGCTTCGATCTCGACGACTACATCGACTACATCATCGGCATGCTGCGGCTGCTCGGCAGCGACACGCATGTGCTGGCCGTCTGCCAGCCCGGCGTGCCGGCGCTGTGCGCCATCTCGGTCATGGAGGCGAACGAGGAGGCGCACGTTCCCGAGTCGCTCATGCTGATGGGCAGCCCGATCGACACCCGGGTCAGCCCGACCCAGGTCAATCAGGTCGCCGAGAAGCGCGGCATCGACTGGTTCCGTCGCAACGTCATCACCAAGGTGCCGTTCCCGAACCCGGGCTTCATGCGCGACGTCTATCCGGGCTTCCTGCAGCTCAACGGCTTCATGTCGATGAATCTCGACCGCCACCTCGAGGCGCACTCGAAGCTGTTCCAGCATCTCGTCGAGGGCGACGGCGACTCGGCGGCGGCGCATCGCAAGTTCTACGACGAGTATCTGGCCGTGATGGACCTCACCGCCGAGTTCTATCTGCAGACCGTCGATTCCGTGTTCATCCGCCAGCTGCTGCCGAAGGGCGAGTTCGTCCATCGCGGCATCCGGGTCGACCCGAGCAAGGTCAAGCGCGTCGCGCTGATGACCATGGAGGGCGAGCAGGACGACATCACCGGGCTCGGCCAGACCCAGGCGGCGCACACGCTGTGCTCCAACATCCCGGAGGAGAAGCGGCTCCACTACATGCAGCCCGGCGTCGGCCACTACGGCGTGTTCAACGGCTCGCGTTTCCGTAACGAGATCCTGCCCCGGATGGCGGCCTTCATCCGGGCGAACGACTGACCCGGCCGCGCCGCGCCCCGTTCAGGCGCGGCGCCGCAGGCGGCCCAAGTCCTTGAAAGCACGGACTTTGCGCCGGGGCGCGACGGTCGCTCCGGGCGACCGCCTAGGCACGGGCAGCCGGAATTTGCAACGGGCTCCGACCGATTTCGCGGGGCCGCCGCAACATCTTCTGTCCACAGCACAAATTCGAACGGTCTCGAGTCCGCGACAGCCGTGAAGCGCGGACTCGCGATTCATTCCTTTTCACCCCACATCTGGCCTGCGTTTCGCCTCGTCCCACCAGATCTGGCGGCTCGAAAACGTCCTGCGCGAGGGGGCTTCAAGCCGCCCCGAATATGGCACACTGCGGCGCGGGGACGGGGTGGAATCGACGACAATGACCCTGCGCGCCATGCTCTATCGACGCCCGAGCGAGCCGCACGCCATCGAGGTGGTGTTCGAGCGCTCGATCTATCTGGTCCGGCTGCGCCGGCACCGGCAGGCGCGCCGCTATACGCTCCGCATCCAGGCGGCGACCCGCGAGGTCGTGCTCACCATGCCGCCGCACGGCTCCATCCGGGAGGCGCGCGACTTCGCCGAGCGTCACGGCGGCTGGATCGCCGCCCGCATGGGCCGGCTGCCGAAGCCCGCGCCCTTCGCGACCGGCACGGTGCTGCCGCTGCGCGGCACGCCGCACCGCATCGTCCATCGCCGCGGCGCCCGCGGCACCGTGTGGACCGAGACCGACGAGACCGGCGAGAAGCTCCTGTGCGTCGCCGGCGAGGCCGAGCACCTGGAGCGCCGCGTCACCGACTTCCTGCGCCGCGAGGCGAAGCGCGACGTCGAGGTGGCGGCCCGCGCCTATGCCGAGCGGCTCGGTCTCAAGATCAAGCGAATCACCATTCGGGACCAGACCAGCCGCTGGGGCTCGTGCTCGACCACCGGGGCGCTGTCGTTCTCGTGGCGGCTGGTGCTGGCGCCGCGTTACGTGCTGGACTACCTCGCCGCCCACGAGGTGGCGCATCTCGTCGAGATGAACCACTCGCCGCGCTTCTGGCGGCTGCTCGACCGGCTGTGCCCCGACATGCGCCGCGCCAAGGTGTGGCTCGAGGTGCACGGCGGCGACCTGCACCGCTACGGCGCCGTAAAGGACGAGCCGATCGCACGACGCCGCCCGCCGACGGCGTAACATCCCGAGCGCACGATTTCGCCGTGGTCGTCGTCGCGCACAGGCGAGGGCTTTGCAGAATTGCTCGGTTGTTCCGGGGCGGCGCGCAAGCGCCGAGCCCGGAACCCACAACCCCTGTATTCCGTGAGCCACCGGCGCCGGGCGTATGGATCCCGGGCTCGCGAACCTGCGGTTCGCGCCCCGGGATGACGAATGCCCCGCCTTCGCGGGGACGAGCGGGTGATCGGCCGCCCAGGGGCACGGCCCACCTCGACAGCGCGCGGTCGCACGCGCTACATGCCGGGCCGGCATGGTGACTGGCCCGCCGCGCGCGCGACTCATGTCCCGCACCGCCCGTCCACCGAACCCACGGAAAAAATGCTTCGCCCGAACACCTTCGCGCTGACGGCCCTGCTGGCGCTGATGACCGCGCTCGGCCCGCTGGCCATGGATCTCTACCTGCCGTCCTTCCCGGAGATCGGGCGCACGCTCGCCGCGTCGCCGTCGCAGGTGCAGCTCACCATTTCGTTCTACATGCTGGGCTTCGCGGTCGGGCAGCTGTTCTTCGGTCCGATCTCGGACCGCTTCGGCCGCAAGCCGGTGCTGTCCTTCTCGCTGGTGGTGTTCTGCCTCGGCACGCTCGCCTGCGCGGTGGCGCCGTCGATCACGGCGCTGATCGCCGCCCGCGTGCTGCAGGGCGCCGGCGCGGCCGGCGTCATCGTGCTGGCCCGCACCGTGGTGCGCGACCTCTACGACGGCGCCCGCGCGGCCCGCGAGATGGCCCTGATGGGCGCCATCATGGGGATCGCGCCGATCCTCGCGCCGGTGGTCGGCGGCGTCCTGGAAGAGTGGCTCGGCTGGCGCTCGGGCTTCGTGCTGATCCTGGTCGCCGGCGTCGCCGCCATGGTCGTGGTGCGCCGGCTGCTGCCCGAGACGGTGCCGCCGGCCCGCGGCGACGCCAAGCTCCTGCAGGGCTCGCTCGAATCCTTCGGCATCGTGATGCGCAACAAGGCGTTCCTCGCCTATCTCGGGATCGTCACGGCGAGCTTCTCGGGCCTGTTCGCCTACATCTCCGGCTCGCCCTTCGTGATGCAGAGCGTCTACGGCCTGTCACCGACCGGCTTCGGCCTGTTCTACGGCGTCACCTCGCTCGGCTTCATCTCGGGCGCGCTGACCGCCGCCCATGTGGTGATGCGGATCGGCTTCGACCGCACGATCGGGATCGGCGCCGTCGGCGTGCTGGTCGGCGGGATCGGCACGCTCGCCGCGGTCGGCTTCGCGCCGACCTCGATGGAAGCCCTCGCCGCGGCGCTCGCCGTGTTCCTGTTCGGCTTCGGCCTCGCCATGCCGCAGGCCCAGGCCGGCACGCTGCAGCCGTTCCCGGAGCGCGCCGGCGCCGCCTCCTCGCTGGTCGGCTGCGTGCAGCAGACGGTCGGCGCCGCGGTCGGCGCCGTCGTCGGCCTCGCGCTGAACACGACCGCCTGGCCGATGGTGATCGCCATCGCGGCGACCGGCGTGATCACGTTCGCGATCTGGATCACGACCCGGCAAGTGCGCGCCAGCGCACACAGGCGTTAATCTTGAAAGGCACTAACGCACACTGGTTAAGTTCGATGCAGATAGCGCCACGTTGAAATGGAATTCTGCTAAGTCTCTCCTTGGCTCAGCTATCCGGATCGAGTACTACGTTGTAGTCACACCCGTAGTAGCGAACGTGAGGATTGTGCAACTCAACCCGGCCGGTGATAACCTCGATCCCTTCAACCTCAAGCGAATCATTGGAAACGGAGACGGAAACCTCAGCACAGTTTCCTCCTTGGTCGCCATACGTTATTTTTGAGCACACTTTAGCAATACTAAATTCTTTTTCGCGACCTTCGAAGTAGATATTTCCGCTATCAGATCGACCAACAAACCCAACCTGCCATTCAACGAGCGACTGGTTGCGCATCGCAATTGAAAAGCAAGCAGCAACCGCATTCCTGATTTTCGGAACCGACCTTAGCACTGATCGATCAGTTCGATCGTTTATAGCCAGCACCACCGTGAGCCCTCCTGGGAGGCTGGTCACTGACGGTAAATAAGTACCGGGATGCCCTTTGAGTGCCGTTTCCCGCCAGTCATGGAAAACAAGGCACGGAATGATATTTGCCTTCATCTTGGCCTACCGTATTTACAGAGTTCCACTACTTACCTATTCCGAAGCGCTACTGACTCAACAGCCCTGTGGACGAAAAGCCCCTTCAAAAGGGACTCAATCTCGCCACTCAAAGATACGATGCTACTCAGTTCACATAAAAATGTCTCAAGCTCTCGAAAGATTGCAAGATGCGTAGCAATTCCTGAGAACCGAGCGCCGTTTCCAGGATGCATCTCAAAAGACACATCGAACCATTCTGTATTGATTCTAATAAATACTATATCAGTCGGCTGACACTCTGCCTTCCGGCAAAATTCGATCGTATCGAGAGGCCAAAGACTGCCCAGATCCATCCGACTGACGGAATCGCCGATATTTGCCCCTATCAGAACCCCTGTTTGCTCTTTAGCATCATAAGGAATATCTCCCATCCCCACCAACGCCAGCACGCGATCGTATATAAAATTCACAACCGCGACGAATTGCTCCAGAGATGCATCTGTTTTGAAATAAAGACCAGAGTAGCCGGCCCCAGAGTAAAGTCCCGCTATCCATTCTCCTACCCGGGCGTCGACTAACGAGTATCTGGAAATGCCATCTCCTGCGGTTTCCGATTCGCTTGTCGGCTCAATCTTTAATACTATTTTCTTGTCGGTAAACTGACGAGGAACTGATTTATATCCATAATGATCAAGAAATTTTTTCAATTCAGCTCTGATTAAGTCAAACGTTGTCCTCGGATCAGACACTCCTTTAAATGAACGGCTGTCTTTGACTCTCGCAACTTGCTTCTGACGAGCTTCATTAAGGGTGTCCTGTAGCGACTCAATAGACGAAATCATCCGAATGAACGCGTCATCTCCCGTATCCCAGGCCTTTTCCGTAATTTGGCGTGTTTTTTGAGTCGTTAGCAAACCGATTAAAGCAGATCTATATGTGACAAGGCGCTCAACTATCCTCCACGCCAAAACCCGTGCACCCACATAATCCTTCCCCGCTGTATGAATCAGTTGATGGATGGCTGCGTATCTAGGCTGCCATACCATGGCCAACTCATGCTTATGTCGATACCCACTAGTGCGGGAAAGTACATTGGAAAGAAATCGGTCTTGCAGGCGCCTCATACTCGCTGCATTAGAAATAATTACATAGTGTTCGTTTGTGGTTTGAGACAGTCTATTTAATGCAGAAACGAGACTCAGATTGTAGGCATCCACTCGGTTGTTTATAATTCGCTCGGCTCTACTCCCCTCTGCAAGAAAGTGCATAGCTTTCATGAATATTTCATGGTCTGGTGCTATTAGGTTCGCCCTGCGAAGAGGCTTAAATCGCGTCCTTAGCAAGGACAGAAGATAGTCATCTTGCGTCGGAGCTATTGCCTCTATTGCATGCTTGAAGATGCTCTCGTATGAAGAGTATATCTCGTTATCGTCGAATCTGCTAGCTTTAAATGCGCTTACAAAGGCATGGCCTAATGGTCCACCGTAGGTTTGCGACCTAGCGTGGCGTCGTTGCTCGAAATTAATCAGCTCAAATAGGGTTCCAGGCAATAATATTAAATCGAACGCGCTGACGTCTAGCGCTACCGATGCCCAGAATGCATCTCGTTTGTTGCGTTCGGGAAAGAAATTTAGCGCGGAGTGCAGAACGCTAAAGTCGACGCAGAGAATAATCTTAGTTTGCGATTCCTCGATCGCGCTTCGATCCATTGCAATGCGCCGGATTTCGGTCTCCAACTCCTGTGCAATTTTCTCATTATGCTCAATCTTCTTTCGACCGGCGGATATTAACTCACTAGGGGGGCTGAGAGTTGGCTCCACATGAAAGAAGCTGACGTCAGTCATGACCCCTCCCTGCGGCAGACGAACCGTCGACCAGAGATGCTTCCCGAATGAAGCGCAATAGAGCGCGATACCGGGAATCTTGAGGTGAGGTCACCTCTGGCATCCACACGTGTGGCCCAGTAATTGTTTCTAGGCGGTCAAACAACTGATAGAGGCTGTCGTTGATAACGACAGGATCTTCCATTGCGCCGAAGTATACCGTAATTATTTTTCCCTTTCTTGCGATGGTTAACCCATCGACCAGCAGCTTCAGAAGCTGACCTCCAGACGCCAAGTAACTTAATTGCCTGTTGGAGTTCATCATTATAGCCGACGCGTATCGCGCAATGGGGGCAGCCACAAACGGTGAATTCAAGACGGCAACGCCGCCAATTCGAACAACTTGACCGCGCAAAGAAAATAGGCGAATTAATTCAAATGCAATGAGGCCGCCTTGACTATGTCCGATTAGTAACAATTTTTCGTAGTTTCTAGATTCCGCAATTGACCGAAGATCTGTTGAAAGCGCGTTTGTGATGTCGTCTATATTGGGTAAACGCCGGCCCCAGAATATGAGCTCAAACAAGCTTGGACTTGGCTTCTTGTGAGTTGGGTATTGCCAAAAACAAAAGTCATATTCATTCAACTCGGTCGAGTTATGAAAAAACGCAAACAATCTCCCCCAGTAAGCATCTAGGTATGTTCCACCGATGCCATGAATGAATACGACTAATACGCGAGCGCCCTCGGTCTCGCACATGCGCCAGGAACCAGTTGTACTCTTAGAGCGCCGAATCATCGAAAGTGCCCGAACCCGCCGCAATCGCGGATTGGCACTTTACCACGGATCCCGCTTTGGTGGAACTGCCAAGATCCAGTAGCTAAATTCTGCCGGTCAGTGCCCCCGCCCGCTCAGGCGATCCAGGAACCAGCCGTCGAGACCGGCGG
>NZ_JBEOMB010000080.1:0-21187 GCF_046000175.1 Rhodoplanes sp. SY1 | reverse complement strand
CCGTGGGGATGAACCGTCCTTCGCCAGTCGCGCGCCGTGCCCGGCGCCGCATTCCCCACGCCCGTGGGGATGAACCGATCTCGGCGTGGTCGGTCTACGTGCCGAGCGTGCATTCCCCACGCCCGTGGGGATGAACCGCTTTTGCGCAATCCGGACCTGTGGGCTGAATAGCATTCCCCACGCCCGTGGGGATGAACCGGCTTCCAGATGTCCGGCTCTTCGCGGCTATATGCATTCCCCACGCCCGTGGGGATGAACCGGCGTTGAACCCGGACACGCACCAGCCGTGGCAGCATTCCCCACGCCCGTGGGGATGAACCGCCGCGCACCCAGGCCGAGGTTTCGGCGGAGCCGCATTCCCCACGCCCGTGGGGATGAACCGCGCCAGGGCAGCGCGACGCCGAGCTCGTCGTCGCATTCCCCACGCCCGTGGGGATGAACCGAACAGCGTCGACAACACCGGCGGCTACGAGGTGCATTCCCCACGCCCGTGGGGATGAACCGCCGCCGCGCGGCAGGTGCGTCCAGTTGTTCAGGCATTCCCCACGCCCGTGGGGATGAACCGAACCTCGAGCGCTATTACCGCGACGATCAGCAGCATTCCCCACGCCCGTGGGGATGAACCGCCCCGGCAGAGAAGGAGGGCGACGACGCGCTCGCATTCCCCACGCCCGTGGGGATGAACCGATCGTGGCGGCGGGCGCGGCGCTCTACGCGATGCATTCCCCACGCCCGTGGGGATGAACCGGGGCCGAACACGCGCGCGGCCATCCTCGCGTTGCATTCCCCACGCCCGTGGGGATGAACCGTGATGCGCCGCGCCCGGATCGCTCGACCACGTGCATTCCCCACGCCCGTGGGGATGAACCGAAGGTGTGGGGCCTGTTCGCGGGCCTGGTGATGCGTTCCCCACGCCCGCGGGGATGAACCGGTGGACGGTCCGTTCAAGCGCCTCCGGTTGATGCATTCCCCACGCCTGTGGGGATGACCCGATCGCGTCCTTGGCGGCGTCGGTGCCGATCGGGCGTTCCCCACGCCCGTGGGGATGACCCGGGCTGCGCACCAGGCGCGGCCGACCGTGGCGTGCGTTCCCCACGCCCGTGGGAATGACCCGGTCGTGGCGCCGAGGATGTGGCGCAGGGCGTCGCATTCCCCACGCCCGTGGGGATGAACCGTTCTACATCGGCCGGGTGCCGTCGAATTCGATGCATTCCCCACGCCCGTGGGGATGAACCGGTGCGCTTCGTCCGCGGCATCGAGCGCACGCAGCATTCCCCACGCCCGTGGGGATGAACCGAACTTGTCGTCCCACTGCTGAACAGTGAGACCGCATTCCCCACGCCCGTGGGGATGAACCGACCGGCCGGGCCGACATCGCGGCGCTCGACGAGCATTCCCCACGCCCGTGGGGATGAACCGGGCGAGGCAGACGACGAGCAGCATTAAGAGGAGCATTCCCCACGCCCGTGGGGATGAACCGCTGCTCGAGCTGAACCAGGCGAGCATCCAGAAGCATTCCCCACGCCCGTGGGGATGAACCGGGGCTCAATCGGGTTCGGTCGGGGTCAACGCTGCATTCCCCACGCCCGTGGGGATGAACCGCTCTCGGCCCGGCTGGCGCCGTAGGCGCGGTGGCGTTCCCCACGCCAGTGGGGATGACCGGCTTCGGTGTGCTTCTGCAGCTCCTCGGCGGTGCGTTCCCCACGCCCGTGGGGATGAACCGACGTCGTAGATCGAGTCCAGCTTCTTGTTGTTGCATTCCCCACGCCCGTGGGATGAAGGGTCTCCGATCTCTTGAAAGGAGACCGCAACGCGCTCCGCCCGTTCGGCGTCTCCGAGGTTCGGCATCCAGGTTGATTCGAGCGGAGGGACTTCCGCCCTTCGGAGCAGCTCGAGCGCAGCCGAGTGCCTCGAGCATCGGCGGATGTATCCTCAGGGCTGCGGCTCGATGGCGGCGCGGGTGAGGCGCTCGAGGAAATCCAGGAGCGCGCCGGTGGCGACGACCGCGGCCTGTGGATCACGGTCGGCGATCGCGATCACCACGGCGGCGTGCTTGTCGGCGACGTCCCGGAACGCGTCGGCGTCCTCCACGTAAGAGAACCAGAACCGCCGCGACAGCGCGTTCACGCCGGCGAGCATCGTTTCGATGACGCTGTTCCGGGTCGCCGCCGCCTTGATGCCGTGGATCGCCCGGTTGGCGGCGAGGAAGCGGTCGCGGTCGCGCGCCTTGGCGGCGTCGCGAATCTCCTCGGCGAGCCGCCGCATCTCCTTGCGCTCGGCGTCCGTCGCCCGCATCGCCGCCTGGGTGGCGACCAGCGTGTCGAGGGCGCGGCGGACCTCCAGAAGCTCGAGCTGCCGGCGCACGTCGACCGGCGACACCAGCACGCCGCGGCGCGGGTGGATCTCGACGAAGCCCTCGAGCCGGAGGCGCTGCAGCGCCTCGCGGATCGGGGTGCGGCCGCAGCCCAGCTCGTCCGACAGCTTGTTCTCCGAGATCATCGAGCCGGGCGGCAGCTCCCGGCGGACGATCATGTCCTCGATCCGGCGATAGGCCGTCTCGGCGAGGCTGTCGGTGCTCACGGGCAGGGTCATGTCGGGCGACTGCTTTCGGTTGCCTCGATCATAGAGGTTGACCGCCTCGTCGCCAACTGATATGTCAGTTGCCGACAAGAAGGCCGCACCCCCTAGGAAAGCGTCGCCTCGTGGAAACGCACCCGATCGATCGCAGGCCGGACGAACGGCTCGACACCGACGTGCTCGTCGTCGGCGGTGGCGCGGCCGGTGTCGCGGCGGCCGTCACGGCAGCGCGCCGCGGCCTCGCCGTGACGCTCGTCGAGCGCTACGGGTTCTGCGGCGGCGGCGCCGTCGCCGGCCTGTCCGGCACGGTCTGCGGCCTCTATGCCGCAACGGAGCGAGCGGGCGCTAAGCCCGAGCCGGTGGTCCACGGCTTCGCGGCCGAGTTCGTCGACCGCCTCGCTGCCGTCGGCGGGCTGACGCCGCCGGTGCCCTACGGCAAGACCTTCACGCGCGTGCACGATCCGCTGAAGTGGCGGGAGACGGCCGACGCGCTGCTCGCCGAAGCCGGCGTGCGGGTGATCTTCCACGCGGTCGCGATCGGCGTGTTGGCCGAGGGCGGCGAGGCGATCGAAGGCGTCGTCCTGTGGACCAAGCAGGGGCGCGTCACGATCCGGGCAGGCGTCACCATCGATGCCTCCGGCGATGCCGACCTGATCGCCATGGCGGGGCTGCCGAGCGTCGTCGGCGACCGCGGTCGGGTGCAGAACCCGACCATGATCTTCCGCCTTGCCGGCGTCGACACCGCGGCGTTTCTGGCCGCCTACGGCTCCGACACGATCATGCCGCCCGCGGTCGCGCAGGCGATCGAGGCAGCCCGCGCGTCCGGCCGCTACGACCTGCCGCGCAGCAAGATCTGGCTGTTCACGACGCCGCGTCCCGGCGAGCTCCTGTGCAATTGCACCCGGGTGGTCGGCCGCGACGGCCGCGAGCTGAACACGCTGTTCTGGCGCGACTTCACCGAGGCCGAGCAGGAAAGCCGCCGTCAGGTGCGAGCCTACGCCGCTTTCTTCCGCGAGACCCTCGTCGGCTGCGCCGACGCGTTTGTCGACGACACCGGCCCTCAGGTCGGGGTGCGGCAGACTCGCCAGATCGAGGGCGTCGTCCGGCTCGCCAATACCGACGTGGTGTCGGGCGCGAAGTTCTCCGACGGGATCGCGCGCTCGCCGTGGCCGATCGAGCTGCACGCGGGCGACAAGCCCAAGGTCGCGTGGCTCCTCGACGACTTTTACGAGGTCCCCTACGGCTGCTTCGTCCCGGTGTGGGGCGAGAACCTGCTCGCCGCCGGGCGCTGCCTGTCGGCCGAGCACGAGGCGGTCGCCTCCGCCCGCGTCACGGCGCAGTGCTTCGCCTACGGGCACGCGATCGGCCACGCCGCCGCGATCGCCGTGCAGGATCGCATCGCGCCGCGCGCCATAGCCGGGCGCGATCTGCGTCTCGTTCTCGACCGCGACGACGCCGGCCTCGATCGGAGCGTGTCATGATCACCGTGACCCGTGACGGCGTCGTCCTTCGGCTGATGCTCGACCGCCCGGCGCGCCGCAACGCCCTCGGCACCGAGGCGATGCGCGCCTTGGATGCGGCACTGACCGCTGCCGAACGGGACGAGACCGTGAAGGCGATCGTTCTCGCCGGTGCGCCGCCCGCCTTCTGCGCCGGCAGCGATCTGAAAGAGCTCGGCGGCCTCTCCATCCCGGCGATGTGCGACCACGAGGCGATCACGGCCGCGGTGGCGCGCCGCATCGCGCTCCTGTCGAAGCCCGTCGTCTGTGCCGTCGAAGGCTACGCGCTCGGCGGCGGCTTCATCCTGGCGGTGTCGTGCGACGTCGTCGTCACGGCCGCCGACGCGACCTGGCGACTGCCAGAGGTGGCGAACGGCTGGCTTCCGCCCTGGGGCCTGCAGTCGTTGATCGCCCGCGTCGGGCCAGTGCGGGCCCGCATGCTCGTTTGGGGCGCCGAGCCGATCGACGGCCGCGAGGCGCACCGCCTCGGCGTCGCCGACCTGCTGGCGCCGGAGGGCGGGGCGCTCGCGCGCGCCACCGCCTACGCGACCGCGCTAGCCGCGCTGCCGGCCGAAGCGGTCACGAGCGCCAAGCGCTTCTTCGAGCCGCTCGCGGCGCACGATGCCGAGCGGCTCGACGCCGCCGCCTCGCGCGCCTTCGCGCAAGACTGCCGGGGGCCGGCCGCCGCCGCGACCCTGGCGCGATTCACGGTGAAAGCATGAGCAAGATCGTCGATGCGGCCGCGGCCGTCGCGGGCATTCCGGACCGGCGACGGTCGCCTCGGTCGGGGTGATCGGCTGGATCACGCCGGATGCCGTCCTCGCCGCGCTCGGCGAGCGCTTCGGCCGCACCGGGGCGCCGCGCGATCTCACCTTCTACTTCCCGTGCGGGACCGGCGACGCGCAGGGCATCAAGGGCATGGACCACGTGGCCCGCGAGGGCCTGATGAAGCGCATCGTGTCGGGCTCCTACATCAACCCGGTCGATCCGGTCACGGGCCGGCGTCCCGAGCTGATGCGGCTCGTGCGCGAGAACAAGGTCGAGGCCTATTCCTGGCCGCTCGGCGCTTCGATGCAGTGGCTGCGCGAGGTCGCCCGCAAGAGCCCCGGCTATCTCACGAAGGTCGGCCTCGGCACCTATGTGGACCCGCAGCACGGCGGCGGCCGCTTCACGGCGCGGGCCGAGCAGGATCTGATCCGCCGCGTCGCGATCGACGGCGAGGACTACCTGTTCTATCCGACCTGGCCGATCGACGTCGCGATCGTGCGCGCCGCCTCGGCCGATGCCGACGGCAACCTGTCCTGGGAGGACGAGGCGCTCGTCTCGTCGAGCATGGCGCTGGTGCTCGCCGCCAAGGCGTCCGGCGGGCGGGTGATCGCGCAGGTGCGCCGCATCGTCGAGCGCGACTCGCGCGCGGCCACCGCGGTGCGGATCCCCGGCATGTTCGTCGACGCGGTCGTGGTCGCGCCCGACATGATGATGACCACCGGCACGCCCTACGACCCGGCCTATCTTTCGGCGCCGCGCATGCCGCTCGACCGGCTGCCGCGTCCCGCGATGGGGCCCGACAAGGTCATCGCCCGCCGTGCCGCCCGCGAGGTGCGCCGCCGCGAGCTCTCGATCTTCGGCTTCGGCGCCGCCGCCGACATCCCGCTCGTGATGGCGGAGCAGGGCGCCTTCGACCACGGCGGGCTCTCCGACTGGTGGTTCACCACCGAGCACGGCTCCTACGGCGGCGTCGTCATGTCGGACTGGCAGTTCTCGGCGAACGTCAATCCCGACGCCATCATGGACGGCGTGACGCAGTTCGACGCGATCGACGGCGGGCTGTGCCGGTTCGCGGCGCTCGCCTTCGCCCAGTTCGACGCCGAAGGCGTCGTCAACGTCTCCCGCTTCGGCGCCGCCAATCCGGGCGCCGGCGGTTTCATCGACATCGCCGAGAACGCCCGGCGGCTGGTGTTCACCGGCACCTTCACGACTGGCGGCTTCGACTGCACCTGCGCCGATGGCCGCCTGCGCATCGAGCGCGACGGCAAGATCTCGAAATTCGTGAACACGGCCGAGAGCATCACCTACCGCGTGCTCGACGGGGTGCGTGACAAGGGCCAGACTGCCCTGGTCGTCACCGAGCGCGCCGTCTTCGAGGTCTCGCGCGACGGTCTGGTGCTGACCGAGGTCGCACCGGGCATCGACGTGCGGGCCGACGTGCTCGGCCGCATGGACTACGCTCCCGTCGCCATCGCCGATCCGCTGCCCCTCATGGACAAGGCCTTGTTCGAGGCCTCCGCCGCCCCGCTGGCGCTTGCCGGGTGAGAGTGTTCCGATGCCCCGTCTCTGGACCGATCTTCCCACTCCGCTGCTCGACCGCCTGCGTGCCGGAACCGTGCTGCCGGCGCATCCGCTCGCGCTCGACGAGCACCGCCGCCTCGACCCGATCCGGCAGCGGGCGCTGACCCGCTACTATCTCGATGCCGGCGCCGGCGGCGTCGCGGTCGGCGTCCACACCACCCAGTTCGCGATCCGAGAGACCGGTCTCTACGGGCCGGTGCTGCGGCTCGCCGCCGAGACCTGCGCGGCCTGGTCCGACACGCCCCGCCTCTTGGTCGCCGGCGTCACCGGGCGCACCGAGCAGGCGGTGCGCGAGGCCGAGACGGCGCGTGACCTCGGCTATCACGCGGCCCTCCTCAACGTCGCGGCGTTCCGCGGCGTCGGCGAGGCCGAGATCCTCGATCACTGTCGCCGCGTCGCGAAAGAGATTCCGGTGATCGGCTTTGCGCTGCTGCCGGCCGTCGGCGGCATGCATCTGAGCTACGGCTTCTGGCGCGCCTTCGCGGCGATCGACAACGTCGTCGCGATCAAGATGGCGCCGTTCGATCGTTATCGCACCGTCGAGATCGTGCGCGCCGTGGTCGACGCGGGCGTCGCCGACCGCGTCACGCTCTACACCGGCAACGACGATCACGTGGTGCTCGATCTCGTCGTGCCCGATGGCGCGAGCGAGACGCGGGTGCGGATCCGCGGCGGCCTGCTCGGGCACTGGAGTGTGTGGACCCGCAAGGCCGTGGAGCTGCTCGACCGCATCCATGCGCTGCCCGACGGCGCCGACGTGCCGGCCGATCTGCTGGCGCTCGACTCGATCGTCACCGACTGCAACGCCGCGATCTACGACGCGGCGCACGACCTCGCCGGCTGCATTCCAGGTTGCCTCGCGGTGCTGCAGCGCCAGGGCCTGCTGCGCGGGACGTGGTGCCTGAGCCCGGCCGAGACGCCGAGCCCGGGCCAGGCGGAAGAGATTGCGCGCGTCTACGCGCAATACCCCGAGATGAACGACGACGCCTTCGTGCAGGCCAATCTCGCACGCTGGCTTTCGGAGCAGGGCAAGACGATTCCGCTCGCCGCATGAGCGGGCAGTGATGGAGCATCCGATGCTGAAGAGCGAGCCCACCCAGCTCTTGACCGGACCCGAGGTCTTTCCGGAGGTCTTCCGCGACACCGATCATCTGGAAGACTTCATGTCGATGCCGACCCTCGCGGTCGTCGAGGATCTGGCGAGCCTCGACGGCGACGTCGCGGTGCTCGGCGTCGGCGGCAAGGTCGGTGTCTGCCTCGCCCGCATGATTAAGCGCGCCGCACCGGACAAGCGCGTGATCGGCGTCTCCCGCTTTTCGGAGGAGGGGCTCAAGGCGCATCTGCAGGCGTGGGGAATCGAGACGATCCGCTGCGACCTGCTCGACGAGGCGGCCGTGAACGCGCTGCCCAAGGTCGCCAACGTGATATACATGGCCGGCATGAAGTTTGACTACAAAGGCCGAGAGGATCTGTTGTGGGCGATGAACACGATCGCGCCCGGCATCGTCGCCAAGGCCTTCGCCGGCAGCCGGATCGTCGCCTTCTCGACCATCCACGTCTATCCGTGGTCGAACCCGCTGCACGGCGGCACCGCCGAGGTTACGCCGCCCTTCGCGCGGCCGGGCGAGTATGCGAACTCGGTGGTCGGCCGCGAGCGGACCTTCCAGTATTACTCGCGTCGGCTCGGCACGCCGGGGCGGATCGCTCGCCTCGTCTACGCGATCGACATGCGCTACGGCGTCCTGCAAGAGATCGCCTCCTGGGTGCTGTCCGGCACGCCGGTGCCGCTCGCCACCGGTCACGTCAACATCATCTGGCAGGGCGACGCCACGGCCCAGATCATCCGTCTGCTGCGCCACTGCGAGGTGCCGTCCTCGCCGATCAACATCGGCGGCCCCGAGACCGTCAGTGTGCGCCGCGTCGCGCAGATGTTCGGTGAGATTTTCGGAATCGCGCCGATGTTCGAGGGCGAGGAGAAACCCGACTGCCTGCTGGTCGACTGCGCCGCGGCCGCCGATCTGCTCGGCAACCCCGTGGTGCCGGTCCGCACGCAGGTGCGCTGGGTCGCCGACTGGGTGAAGAGCGGCAAGCCCGTCTACGACAAGCCGAGCAAGTTCCAGGTCCGGTCCGGAGTCTTCTGATCCCCGTCGCGGTCTCGCGACGACCCCCGTGACATCCCGTGCCGCCGGCGTGCCGGCGGCTCTCGACGGCGTCGGGCTCCGGCGCCGAACGATGAAGCACGGCTGCGACCGACCGCCGGCGCGGACGTGACACAAGCGCTGCTGGCGCGCGAACGGCGGTCGCGGAGGACGCTATGTCGTCCGAAGTGTTGCACGGTCAGACTTACGCCCCGGCGGCGGCGCCGGCGAGCGCCGTCACGGCGGCCGGGATCGCGAGCCGCATCGAGCGGCTGCCGATCTGCGCCTGGCACGTCAAAGTTCGCCTCGTCATCGGCGTCGCCACCTTCTTCGATGCCTTCGATGCGCTGACGATCGCCCAGGTGCTGCCGGTGTTGGCGCCGATGTGGAAGCTCACCGGGGCGCAGATCGGCTTCCTCATCTCGGTCGGCTATCTCGGCCAGCTGCTCGGCGCCCTGTTCTTCGGCTGGCTCGCCGAGCGGATCGGGCGGGTGCGGGCGATCGCGCTGTGTGTCGCGACCTTCGGCCTGATGAGCATCGCCTGCGCGTTCTCCTGGAACTACGAATCGCTCCTGGTGTTCCGCACCATCCAGGGCTTCGGGCTCGGCGGCGAGGTGCCGATCGCGGCCGTTTATATCAGCGAGATCACCCGGGCCAAGGGACGCGGCCGCTTCGTGCTGCTCTATGAGCTGATCTTCTCGGTCGGCGTCGTGGCGGCCGGCGTGCTCGGCTACTGGCTGGTGCCGTCGCTCGGCTGGCAGGCCATGTTCGTGCTCGGCGCGGCGCCGCTGGTGCTGATCTGGATCCTGCTGCGCCATGTCCCTGAGTCGCCGCGCTGGCTCGCCAGCCACGGCCGGCTGGCCGAGGCCGACCAGACGCTCGCCGGCATCGAGGAGGCGACGCGCGCCGCCACCGGCCAGCCGCTGCCGCAGCCGGCCCCGACCACGAATGCCGCACCGTCGATCGCACCATCGTGGCGCGATCTGTTCGGACCGAACTATCTGCGCCGCACCATCGTCGTGTGGTTCATCTGGTTCGGCAGCTACATCGTCTATTACGGCATCGGCACCTGGCTGCCGACCCTCTACCGGACCGTCTTCCATCTGCCGCTCGAGCAGTCGCTGCGCTACGGCCTGATCAGCAACGCGATCGGCTTCGTCGGGGCGACCCTTTGCGCGCTGACCATCGATCACGTCGGCCGCCGCGCCTGGTTCGCGCTGGCGCTCGCCGGCTCGTCCGTGTTCCTCGGCATCCTGTGGATCAACGGCGCCACCACGCCGCAGGACGTGCTGATCTACGGCAGCGGCGCCTACTTCTTCGCGACCTCGGCGGCGATCGGCGTCTATCTTTACACGCCGGAGCTCTATCCGACCCGGGTGCGGGCGATCGGGGTGAGCACCGCCACGGCCTGGCTCCGTCTCGCCTCGATGGCCGGCCCGACTGTCGTCGGCACGATGATCGGCTACGGGCTCGGCTCGGTCTTCCTCACCTTCGGCGTCGTCGCCCTGTTCGCCGCCGTCGTGGTCGCGCTGTTCGCGATCGAGACCAAGGGTCGCGTGCTCGAGGAGGTGTCGCCGTGAGGCGGCGCCACCAGCCGAGGATCGAACCATGCGCATTCAACCCGTGCTTCTCGCGAGCCCCGTCTACTATCCGGCGGATCTGTTCGCCTCCGTGGCGGCGGCGCTGAGCGAGCAGATCCGCACGCTCGTGCCGGCCGAGGTCGAGGTCTCGTCCCCGGTCCATCTCACCGACCAAGGCGCCGTCGAGCGCCATCTCGCCGCCGGCGGCGACGGCGTGCCGCTGCTGGTGGCGCTCTCGGGCGCCGTCCAGCCGTGGCTCCTGTCGATCGCCAAGGCGGTGCCGCGGTCGCTGCTGTGGTGGCCGTTCCCGGGCGGCGGCCTGTTCGACGCGGCGGGCGAGCAGGTCGCCCGCACGCTCGCCTCGCACAACGCCATGCCGGCCGTGATGGACTGCTGGGCGAATCTGCGCAATCGCGGTGTCCGGGTCGAGCGCGTCTTCGATGCCGCGTCCTTCGCCCGGACCTGCGGGGCCGCCGCGGCGATCGACCGGATCCGCGCGACCCGGCTCCTGATCATCGGCTACACGCAGAGCTGGGTGGTGTCGGCGAGCGTCGATGAGCGCCGCATCGAGGACCGGCTCGGCATCCGCTGCGTCCATCTCGGGCTCGAGGAGCTGTTCGCGGCCTACGAGGCGGTGCCGGGCGGTCCCGAGGTGTCGGCCTTCGCGGCCGAGTATCTCGGTGCCGCAGCGGCCTGCGTCGAGCCACGCCGCCAGCACGTCGAGGACGCCTATCGGCTGTTCGTAGCGATGAAGGCGCTTATGGAGCGGCACGCCTGCAACGCCGTGACGATCTCGTGCTTCTCGCTGGTGCGCCAGCTCCGGGTCACGTCCTGCCTGGCGCTGTCGCTCCTCAACGACACGCCCGGCATGGTCGCGGCCTGCGAAGGCGATCTCGACGCGGCCGTCTCGATGATCGTGGGCAAGGCCGTCACGGGGCTCCCGGTGTTCATGGGCAATCCGGTCTACTATCCGGACGACCGGCTCGATCTCGTCCACTGCACGGCGCCACGCCGGCTCGCCGCCGGTCCGACGACCTACACGGTGCGGTCGCATCACGAGACCGGCGAGAGCGTCGCCCAGCGGATCGAGGTCGCGTCACCGTGCCGCGCCACCATCTTCCGAATCGGCAACGAGTTCAGCGAGGCGACCATGTTTCCGGCCGAGCTGATCGGCAATCCCGACGAGGACACCTGCCGGACCCAGTTCCGCTTCAAGATCGATTCGAGCGAGAAGCGCATCGACCAGTCGCTCGGCTGCCACCACATGGTCGTCTTCGCCGACTGCGTGGACGAGCTGAAGGCCATGTTCGAACGGCACCTCGGCCTGCACGTGCGTTAGCGTGCTCGCGAATGCACGTTCGCCGGCTGATTATAATATGGGAGGTTAAGACGCGGAGTCTCGGCGATCCGTTCCGAGACTCCGGTCCGCACGGTTATCACCGACGGCTACTGTCGCAGTAGAGCGCGGACTTTGCCGGGCTCCCGGTCTGCTATTCGACGTCACAGACTCGATCGTGGCCTCATTGAAGCTGGGACGAGTAGCGATGCTTGGTCGCGACGCCGCCAGAACGCCGTGGGTTCGTTGGACTGTGCTGGACTGGCTTTCCTCGATCCAGCGTCGCCAGCGCACCACGAGCCGCGAGGCGGGCAGAACGCGGCATTCAGCGGCCGCGCAGGTTTCGCCGGGACGTTTGGACTGGGAGAGCAGCGACCTCGATCTGCGCTCTACGCACTCAGCCACCGTAAGCCCAGTCAGTCGGCCGGACGTTTCGAATAGCCCGTGCTATGAAGCTGCGCGCTCCGAGCGAAGCGAGGGCTTCTCTCATCCTCTTACTTTATTTGACCGGAGTGAAGTTCCACGATCCGGGAGTAGGCCTCGCTTGTTTCGCAAACATGTCACCGGCTTCCACTCTCAAGGAGTCTCTAAAAGAAATATATCTTATAGTGGAAGCCGGTGACCAGTTTTGCGGGATAAACCCTCCCCGGCATGCGATCTCGGTTCTCCGGTCAAGCTGCTGTAAATGAGAAGATATTTGGCTTGCCCGGAGCGGCCGAGTTCTGAAGCTCGGCGTCACCGTTGTTCCGCAAGACTTGTCACCGACCATGGCCCGGCTTTAACCTCCATACTGACCAGCCGCGCGAGCCGATTGCGGCCCTGAAAAGGCGTTGTGGGCGTTCCTGTCCGGTGCTGGACGAGAGCCGCGAATTCGGTCGGACCAGGAGCTCGCCCATGCTCGCCGGTGAACGCCTGGAAGCTGCACCAGTCCTTGATGATCTCATGGTCCTTGCCGCGAAGCTTCCGCTGGACGGGGCCAGGCTGGTCGAGCCAAGCTTTGAGTTTCAGGTAACGGCTCGAGATCTCTGCCCTGGTCAGCACAACAACCGCGATGTCGATCTGTGCCTTGGGCGGCCGCATGTTCCGCTCCCGGTTGCGGTGATCCTGTTGATTGATCCGCTTCCGACACCGCTCCTTCTCCCACTCGAAGGCTACTCCGGTCAGCCCTTTGCGCTTGGCGATCTCAGCAGCACGCGCGGCGGCCGGATGGCGCGCTGCGGCCTTGCGCGCCTTGTGCGCGGATTTGATCGCTCGGTTCTCTGCTCTCTTCTCGTGGGCGTCGCGCTCGATTCGAAGTCGCTTCTCGCGGACCATCCGGACCAACGGCGATGGGGCACACACGTCGTTTGCTGCATCGACCGTGATATTGCTCGGCCCGGCATCCCCCTCGACGGGGCTGGCGCTCCCGGCAGCGTTCTCGGCCGCCGCTTCGTTGTCTGGGTTCAGGTGAACAGCAGCTGTCGGCTGCTCGGGATCAGGTGTTTCGTCGTCGTCGCGGACGATATCGTCGGCGTCGAGGAGAGCGAGAGCCGCTTCCAGCGCAATGAATTTCGGATCCGAATCGGTATCGCCAGGAAAAAACGCTTCGGTGTCCGGAGGGTTATTCTCCTCCCACGACCCTTGTGCGAGTAGGTCGTCACTACATCGACTCATATTTGTCTCCCCTTGGGCCGTCGCTCGTGGTGGCGGTCCATGAGAGATGTAGCGTTCCGGTCGTCGCAGTCGTGAAGCTTGCGACGAAGTTATCTCAGACCTCTGCCGCTGGACCGCGCGGGCGGATGAAGCAAGCGCCATGCGAAGTCCTAGAAACGGCACGCATGTCTTACCCCTGTGCCTCGGGTGTGCCGGCGCTGGAATTTCACGCCAAACCTAGGATCCGAGCTCTTCGTTGCGGCCTGTCCCGACCGGGACCGAGCTACTTCCGACCTGCAGTAGAGCCGGTCGAGCTCGGCGGCGCTCTCCAGAAAGCCGTGTCGCTGCGGGCGAGCACATCGCCGGGGCGCCGGGATCCGTGACGGCCGAGTGTATCGCTGGGCTACGCACTCTTGTCAGGAAACAGCTCGGGACAGAGCATCCGGATGCGCGGGTCGTCCTTGCAGTTCTCCGAGATCCAGCTCCTGACGCTGACCTCGAGGAGCTCCCGCATGGACATTCGATTGAGAGCCGCGGCTGTCTTGAAGGCGCGATGGAAGCCGGGGGCGACCTTGAAGTTGCAGTCGACCAGCCGGGTGGTCCGCTTGCTGTTGTCCTCGAGCAGCTCGCCACCGGCGAGACGATCAATGCGGTCGACGACCTCTCGGAAGAGTGCGTCGGACTGCTCGTTGAGCCCTGCCAATTCTGTCTCGGCGATGCAGCGCCCGACGTCGTGGGCGTTCATGTAGCTTGCCGAGTGGACGAGCGTCGTGTCGGCCACCGAGAAGCCGTGCCTCCGCACGTAGGCCTTCGCCTCGTCGATGCAGGTTTCGCTGCCGTTCGCCATGTTGACGACGTAGAGCAGGCGGCTCCGGTCGACGCCTTGGCGGTTCAGCTCCAGTCCGAACTCGACTTGTGGCTTCAGGTCGTCGCGCGAGGTGGCGGTCGGAATGATGACCAGGTCGACGTCCCGGGCGGTCGACAACACCGTGGCCGCGTCGTGAGGACCGCTGTCCAGCACGACGATATCGAGGTCTGTTTGGTGCAATGCGCGGGCCGGCTCTTCGAAGAGGTCTGCCACGATCACGGGAGCGACGCTCTGCGACGATCGGATAGCGCTCCACTCGAGGCAGGTCCGCTGCTTCGCGTGGAGGTCGACGATCTTCACGCGCGAACCGGTCCGGGCGAAGGAGACCGCGACGAGGCGGGCGATCGTCGACTTTCCGACGCCGCCCTTTTGCCCAAAACACGCGATTTTCAGCATGCTGCCCCTCCCGGTTGAGCGGTGCCGAACCTGAGTTCCGGTCCTCGATGGGGGACGTTCGGAGCCCGATGGCCGGACAGCCCAGGAACCCGGCTGTCAAAGGCCACCGTTGTCGGGTAGAAGACCTGGAGGCGGGGGTGCGGGAAGGCCCAAGAATCCTCTTTGTGAATCAAGGGGCAGGAAACTCCCGCACCATGATTTAAACCACTGAAACTACGGGAAGAATCGACTTCTACCTCCCCCACCATCTTGATTTTCTTAGAGAAAGCCAAATCGGACAGCACCGTTGGCCCGGTGCGGCCGGTCGTCGTCGGCTGCGCGCCGCCCTATTGGCCGCCGTGTGGCGCGCCGGCTTACAGCCCGCTGATCGTCCCCTTGCTAGCCTGACGATGGGAATTCGCAGGGGGCTCGTCATGATCCGACAGGTGGTCCCGGTGCTCGCGGGCCTGACGCTCGCAACGGCCGCGCAGGCGGCTGATCTCGCCGTCAAGACGCCACCGCCGGCCGCGCCGACCTGGACCGGCGTCCATGTCGGGGCGACGCTCGGGCGGCGCCTGGGCCGACCGTGACCTGCGCCTCTTCGGCAACGATGTCCCGGCCACCAACCGGCTCGCCGCGATCAGCAGTTTCGTGGGCAATCAGCCGTTGGTGGCGCCGGGCTTTTCGGCCAGTTCGATCACGGGCGGCCTGGAGGCCGGCTTCGACGTGCAGGCGAGCGCCGCCATGGTGGCCGGCTTCGTCGCGGACTTCAGCCTGATGTCGCTCGAGCGCAACGGCGCCGGCACCAGCACCAGCCTCTTGTCGGCGCCGAGCTTCACCCAGACGCTGACGGCCGAGCAGAAGGTCGACTGGTGGGGCACCCTGCGGGCGCGGGTCGGCTGGCTCGCCACGGACAGCGTGCTGCTCTACGGGACCGGCGGCCTCGCCTACGGCCATGTCGAGCGCTCCAGCACCTACCGGTTCGACGGGCCGGCGGGGACCTTCGGGGCTGGGCTCGGCGGCTTTTCCTATCAATGCTTCACGCCGGGCGTCCCGTGCTTCTCGGGATCGACGTCCGGCGTCGAGCTCGGCTGGACCGCCGGAGCGGGCGCGGAATGGCGCCTCTCCGGGCGGTGGAGCGTGAAGGCCGAGTATCTCTACGTGAACCTGGGCCGCACCGGCGTCGTGTCCACGGCGCTCGCCATCGGCGTCGGCAGCCCGGGGACGCGCCCCAGCTCCTACACGGCCGACGTCACGACCGATTTTCACGTCGCGCGGCTGGGCGCGAGCTATCGCTTCTGATGCGCCGATCAGGTGCCGGTGCCGGCTCGCCGCGCCGGGGCGACGGCCGTCGCTGCGCGGCGTCGTCGATCGCGGCCGCTGGCGCGCAGCGCCCGCTCAACGGCGATGCTTGCTGCGGGCCGATGCCGACTCGGTGCTGTCGATGAGCCCGAAGGCCTCGAGGCTCTCGCGGGCCCGCTCGGACACGGCGGCCGGGTGACGGCGGAAGGTGTCGAGGATCGCCAGCAGCGCGGTGGGCGGATCGTCGGACTTCGGGTTCGGGGTCGGGCTCATGGGGGTGCCTCGTCTGGTCTCTCGTATCAGTGGCTGCCTGCTGTCGACAGGTTCTAAGGTGGCTCCGGGTTACCAGGATCGTCTGGGCCGTCAAGTCTCCGTTGGGCGGATCACCGCAATGCAAAGAGATCATGCCGGCAAATTCGCCTTTCCCGGCAAGCACGCATGCACTCGCTGCATTCCCACTGTGCGAAGACTTGCACAGCTTCGTAAAACACACCTTACGAACCCGGACTACGTCCGGGCACAGTTTTGGACCACCCCGTCCGTTTTTCGGATTTATTTGCGGCGCACCCGGGACCGGCTCGCCGGGGACGAGGCCCGTATCCCCGAGCGCCCGCACCGCCGGAGGCCGTGCGGGCGTCGTCGTCTCGAAGACGCTGGGCGCGCCACTCCGCTGCGCCGATGACCCCGAAGGCCAGCGTGCAGCGGGGGCGGGGCGCCGTCGGCCGCCACAGGGCAGGGCGACGTCCTCGTGGCGCGCGGACGAACCGGGTGCGGATCCCGCGACCGGCCCGTCGGGGAAGCCCGGGTGCCATCGAGACTGCGCGCCTGGGCCGCGCGAGTCGCCCCGGACGGTGGACCGTGGGTCGGGAGGAAGGCGCCCCGCGAGGTTCGCCTTGCGACCTCCGGGGCCGCCTCGACGACCCGCCGCCACCCGAAAGGATCGTCGGCGATCGAGGCCCGCCGGAGCGGGCCCCGCCAGGGTTGAAGTCGCCCCGGCCTTGTGCGAGAAGCCGACCGTGCCGCAAGGCCGCGTCCGGCCGCCCCGAGGCGACCGCGACGCTGCGGCGGGTGTAGCTCAATGGTAGAGCAACAGCCTTCCAAGCTGATGACGAGGGTTCGATTCCCTTCACCCGCTCCAATTATTTCACGAGCTTAGCGCCTCTTCTCGGCATCGGTTGAGACTCCTTCAGGCCGGAGGTTGAGACTTTTTCGACCCGGTTTGTTCCGGCACGGAGTCGCTTCCGGCCGCGTTCACGTGCCGCATCGGCCGACTGGACCTGAGTGATATCAATCGGGCTGTAGGTCTTCGCGAGCTGGTTCGACCGTTCGATCGAGTTGGCGAGCTTCGCGCTGACGGTGCCCACATCCGGAGCACCGGCCATGATCTCCACGGTTCCGGCCCGCCGCATGTCACGCAGCTGGCGCTTGTCGCCCCGGAAAACCCGGTCTCGGATCCGACCGAAGTCGTGCGAGAGCATGTCGGGCCGGTAGGGCGACCCGGCCTGGGTACGAAACAGGAGGGCGTCCGGAGTCCGGACGACTCCCTGCTCGGCGAGATACGCCATGACGAGGCGCTCGGTTCGCCGACTCAGGGTTCCGTAGGCGGCCCGCCCGGTCTTTGTCCGACCCTCCGTCGAGCGATCGAACACGAGCCGACCGTCGATCCGGACCATGTGGCGGTCGGCCAGCGTTCGGACATCGACCGGGGAGAATAGGGTGTCCCAGCAGACGGCGACGATGCAGGCGAGGCCTTGATAGCCCGATCGCCACGCCTCCTTTACCAGACGGACAGCTTCGCCCTCGCTCCAGCACTGGTGCCGGGGCTTTGGCGCAATGTTGCGGACGCCGATCGAGGGATCGTCGCCGCGGGCGATGTGCATCCCGCGCATGACCTTCCATAAAGCTCGCCAGACCTTGATCGTCTTGTGGGCGACGTCCAGGCTATGGCGCTTCTCGAGGATGGAGCGCCACTCGGAAACCATCTCGAATGTGATGCAGTTCGGGTTCGCGTCGCCCCACGCGTCGCGGATCCGAAACCAGGCCGGCCACCAGATCTTCTGGCGGGTGCCGGGAGCCTTCCGCTTCCATTCCTCCGTCTTGAGGAACCGCTGGAACGCATCGCCGATCGATCCTCGCGGCCAGACCCGCCCGGCCTCGGCGATGTCCGGCGGCTGCTTGACCGCGGCAATCTCGGCAGGGGACGGCTCGCTTTTTGCCCGAACTGCATCCCAGCGCGCATTCCACTGTTCGGCGACGGCCCACGCGAGTGGGCCGTCCTTTCCGCACCGGATGGTGCGGAAACCGAGTGCGCGCATCGCCTTGTTGGGGATCCAGTAGCCGGATCGTTTTCCCCTGGGGACGACGTAATATCGGATCTTCACCTCAGCCACGGCCGACCCTCTGCATTCGTTCCTGGAAATCGACCCGCGGATCGGCCGCGATGTTGGCGGACGCCAGCTCGGGGAAGAGCCTCGCAGACCGCAGCCGACGCCACCGATCGACGGCTTCGACGCAGTACCGACCCGTATCGGGATCGGGCCGCGGGAAGCCGCGAGCCTCCAGCCGAGGCTGGAGGGCCGCGAACTCTCGCACGTCGCCCAGGCCAAGCAGCCGCGCAACGGAGCTGACCGGGACGTCGCCGCGTTCGGGGATGGCAGCGGGCCGCGCCATTAAGAACTCCACACTCATCTAATAAATACTGGCCCTATGGTGCGGTCGGCGGGTCCAGAGCGCCTCTCGTCGTTGGCTGCTATATCGCATTAATGCAAACTCAACGCAAGCGACGGGATGCGGTGCGCGGATCACAAATATGTGCTCCAAGAGGAATGCGGCGCGGTTTGATTGTGTGTTGCGCCCCATTGGCAATAATGCTAATTTCGATGGTGCGGGATTTGCGTGAGGGTGGTCATGTCGGTTGATCGGGCATCTACGGCTCGGGAAGCAGTTGCCGAATGGATCGGGGAGGTTCTCAAGCAGAAACGATGGACTGGAACTGATCTGGCGCGGCATGCCGATCTTGCGCCCTCGACTGTCCTGCGGATCTTGAATGATCCGAAGCACCGGTTCGTACCCTCCTTGTCGACTCTGCAAAAGATATCCAGGGCATCGGGAATTGAAATACCTAAAACGCTTCCTGCTGTATTGATCGGCGGATCGTTTGAATCCCAGCCCGGCGTCGAGCGGGAGCCAAGCCTAGAGGAGAAAGCGTTCCGGCGAGGAGTTCCGCTCAGAGCCGTTTCCAAAATTTCAGCAAACCTTCGTCGACGAGCGGCAGAAGAGAAGCGTTCTGTTCCGACAATAATGCAGTTCTCTGATGATCAGAGTTTGGCCGCCTTTTACATGCCTGACAACACGTTGAGCCCATGGTTCAAGGCGGGTTGTCTGATGTATACTAGCGAGAGGCGGGAGCCAGTCGAAGGGGATTTGATCCTCTTGGCTTGCAAGGACGGACGCAGTGTTGTTCGACTGCTAACTCGCATCAATGCGAATAGTCTGTTTCTGGCCTCCGCCCGTGAAGACGACTCAGAAGAGGTTGGTTTTGGCGAGGTAGACCGTATATCGGTCGTCGTGGCTTCAGTATCGACCACTTGACCTTCTTTCGGTAGGTATAAAGATACTTGTGTTGTTTCGCTCGATGTAGAGTTTGGGAGATTTCAGTGGTGGTCGAGAAATCCCGCATTAATTCCGGAATAGGGATCCGGTAATTCCGAAATTCGGGGTGGGTCTTCTAATTTTCGAAGACCTCGACGAGCCGGTCGCGGGCCTCCCTGATCAACCGGTGCGAAGCACCCGGCAGCTCCGCGATGGAGCGGGCCAGGGCGAGGGCGTGGTCCTGTTCCGGTCTTCTGGATGGCTGGTTCTCGGCCGCACGAATGGCGTCATGGAGCTGGTCCATGTCGGTCTCCTTGGCTGTTGTGGGTTGGGTTCCGATTTCCGAGGGCCGCCCTGTGATGCACCTCCCGACTGACACCCAGGAGGACACAGGACGGCCCACGGCACCCGCTACGACGCGCTGATGTCAGGCAGCACAGCGTCGTAGTGGAAGGCCTTAAAACCGCTACATTTCAGTGGTTTAGTAGAGATTGACCCAGGTGGATCACACCGGGTCGTTTCCCCTCATTGCGAGCCTGTCGAAGCTCTCCGATCGTGGATCGGGGGGCCGCCAATTTTGCCGGGCCGCCGGATCAGACTGACCTCACCCCCAAGGGGAAGACAGAGAGACTGGAGAGGAGGGAACACCTACCAGAATCGGTAGGCTATCCTCTATCGACACTTCCCCATGGCTCGGGAGGGAGACTGGAAGGGTAGGGGACAGGACCGGAACCGGGATCAGAGATCGGGAGCACCCGGATCGGAGAGGACCGGAATTCGCTGGATCGAGGTGGAGGTCTGTTCGACGCCCCTTTCGCTCCCATCAAAAGCACGAATTCCCGTTTCGCCGGCTCAGCTCGCCTTTCCGGGCTCGATCCCGGCGTGTCTGGCATCCTTGACCAGCCGGAAGACGTAGGCCTGGACCTGATACTGGAGGTCCGGGAGGGTGTGGACGCTACCTTCCACCAGTCCCATGGTTTCGGTCCAGGCCTTGAACCGGTAGCCACCGGGCTCGGCCGTGATGGAGAGCTTGAGCTTCATCTCAGCACCAGACGATGCCGAAGTCGTCACGGAGCCGGCGCTGCCAGCCCGGACTGTCGCGCCAGGTGTGGAGCAGGGCATGGCACAGGGCGCTGCGCCCGGTGGTGGAGGATCGATTCCAGTAGGCTTCGAGGCGGCTCATCGGTATCTGCCTATGGGTTTCTAGCGAACGCTAGAGTTTCGCTAGGATTTCGCTAGGATTTCGCTACCCCGTTCGCCAGACCGGCTTTTACCGGAAACATTGAGGAATTCGGCTAGCGATCGCTACGATTTCGCTACCCCATTCGCTAGGCGTTCGCTAGCGGATCGGCGGAAAAGTCGTGGCCTTATTCTGTCCTTATTCTAGCGATCGCTACGATTTCGCTAGACGTTCGCTAGAGTTTCGCTAGGCGTTCGCTACCCCGTTCGCTAGCGTTTTGCTGTTATCATTGAGGAATTCGTCTAGCGAACGCTACGATTTCGCTAGGATTTCGCTAGACGTTCGCTACGATTTCGCTACCCCGTTCGGGGGGGCGTTCGGGGTACCATATACATAGTACAGATTAAGAGCGGGAAGTTCTGGTTTTCTGCGAACTCCCAAAAGGCCCTTTTTCGGTGCGGCCCCTGAGCCGCAGCCGAGGACGCAGGCTCCACGGCCGTCGCAGTACTTTGGGGCAGCAGGCCAATGGCTGGCGTTGCCGGCGTGGCGGCGGTTAGGCCTACGACTTGTCACGAAAGTCAAGCACCGCGCGACGCCTCTTAGGCGTAAAACGGGGGCAAGGTGCCGACCGCGTAGCCGCTTCGGCATCCCAACGCATCAGGTGTGCTGGACATTAAACCCGACGGCCTGCGCAATGGGGGCCGAGATCGACCACGCAGCAGTGGCCGTCACCGGGGACACCGCAGGGCTATCGCGTTTG
>NZ_JBEOMB010000079.1:0-30353 GCF_046000175.1 Rhodoplanes sp. SY1 | reverse complement strand
CGACCACGGATCGCCGCGGACGCGGTCGGCGACGCCGAGACGCACCGACGCCGTCATGCGCAGCCTCGCCGAGGACGCCCGCAAGATCGGCGACGTCGTCGCCCTGATCCAGACCATCGCGGGCCAGACCAACCTTCTGGCCCTCAACGCCACCATCGAGGCGGCGCGGGCCGGCGAGGCCGGCAAGGGCTTCGCCGTGGTGGCGACCGAGGTGAAGAGCCTCGCCACCCAGACCGCCAAGGCCTCCGAGGAGGTCGCCGCCCAGGTGCAGCAGATCCAGAACGCCACCGGCGAGGCGGTCGCCGCGCTCGAAGGCATCCGGGCCACCATCACCAGCATCGACGAGATCACGGCCGGCATCGCTTCGGCCGTGGAGGAGCAGGGCGCGGCGACCCGTGAGATCGCCCGCAACGTCCAGGAGGCGGCGACCGGCACGAACCACGTCGCCGCCACCATCGGCGGGGTGACCGAGGCCTCGGGGGCGGTCGGGCGGGCGGCCGCCGACGTGCTCGGCGCCGCCGGCGCGCTCTCGGCCCGCTCGGGCCGGCTGCGCCAGGAGGTCGACGGCTTCCTGGCCGCCGTGACGGCGGCGTGAGCGCGCCTTGACGGTCGTGGGAGACAGGATGCCGACCGGCTCTTCGACTGGCTGTCCGGCCGGCGTTCTCGCGGCTTGACCCGCGCGGCCGTCCTCCCTATTTTCCGCCCCCGACGCGCAACCTTGGCCCCGGGCCGGGACGCTGCGCTAAGACTTCCACCCGATCCCGCCTCGCCGAGCCACAGGCTCGGCCGCGCGAGGATCGTTTTGCCCATTCACCCGTGGCCTCGACCCACGGCGTGCCGAGGACGAGCCATGAAGATCCGCAACTCGCTCAAGTCGCTGCGCGGGCGCCACCGGGACAACCGCCTGGTCCGCCGCAAGGGCCGCGTCTACATCATCAACAAGACCCAGCGCCGCTTCAAGGCCCGCCAGGGCTGAGGTTGCCGGCGGCCGGTCCGGCGGCCGTCTCGCGCGGCCGTGATCGGGCCGATCGGGCCGTGCCCTTGCCGGGCGCGCGCCGGGCGCCATAGACTGCCCCGATGAGCAGTCGACGGCCGGTCTTCAGACGTTATCTCGCCCTTCGATCGGTCGCCGCGGCCCTCGCCGCCGGCGGCCTCTTTGCGCTTGTCGCGACGACGGCGCCGGCCGTGGCGCAAGCCGCGCCCCCGGGTGCCGCGCCCGGCAGCGAGCCCGACTGGGTGGAGCCGCCCGCCAAGGTGCCGAAGCTCCCGCAGGGCGATCCGACCCGCAATCTCGACACCCTGTTCGGCGCCCTCAAGGTGGCGCCCGACGAGACCACGGCCAAGGCGGTCGAGAACCGCATCTGGGCGGTCTGGCTCGCCTCCGGCAGCGACACCGTCAACCTGCTGATGGCCCGCACCAAGGCGGCGATCGACAAGGACGACCACGCCCTGGCGATCCGCCTCCTCGACGCCATCGTCGAGATCAAGCCCGACTATGTCGAGGGCTGGAACCGCCGCGCCACCGTGTTCTTCCTGAAGAAGGACTACGCCGGCGCGCTCGCCGACCTGCGCCAGGTGCTGCGCCGCGAGCCGCGCCATTTCGGCGCGCTCGCCGGGCTCGGCACCATCATGCAGGAGATCGGCGACGAGAAGAACGCGCTCGGCGCCTATCGCAAGGCGCTCGAGGTCAACCCGCACCTGAAGGGCATGGCCGACAAGGTCCGAGGGCTCACCGAGAAGGTCGAGGGCCGGCCGATCTGAGGGCGGAGTCTGCGCGCCAAACAACGATGCCGGTCGTGCTCCGCACAGGCGGAGCACCCAGTACGCTGCGAGCAAAGAACTTTTTCTCGTAGGGCCGTGGCGACTGGACCGTCCGCCTTCGCGGACGGTGACCACCGTCGATGCCGTGCAACGCGCAATCCTCAGGGGCGCACGACCAAGGCGGAAACCTACTCGGCCGCCTTCGGGCTCACATAGGCGATGCGCACCATGTTGGTGGCGCCCGGCATGCCGAGCGGCATGCCGGCGACGATGATGATGCGGTCGCCGGCGCGGGCGAAGCCCTGGGCGTAGGCGGTGCGGCAGGCGCGCTCGACCATGTCGTCGGGATCGCGCGCGTCGGCGTCGACCACGGCGTGCACGCCCCACACCAGCGCCAGCTTGCGGCCGGTCGCGAGATTCGGCGAGATCGACACCACCGGCACGCTCGGCCGCTCGCGCGCCACCCGGAAGGCGGTCGCCCCGGAAGAGGTCCACGAGACGACGGCCGAGAGGTCGAGCGTCTCGGCCATCTGGCGGGCCGCGGCCGCGATGGCGTCGGCACCGGTGCGCTCGGGCGGCGCCCGCAGGCCCTGGATCACGGTCTCGTAGGTCGGGTCGTGGTCGACCTCCTCGGCGATCCGGTTCATCGTCGCCACCGCCTCGACCGGATACTGGCCGGCGGCCGACTCGGCCGACAGCATCACGGCGTCGGCGCCCTCGAAGATCGCGGTGGCCACGTCCGACACCTCGGCGCGGGTCGGCACCGGGCTCGTAATCATCGATTCGAGCATCTGGGTCGCGACCACGACCGGCTTGCCGGCGCGCCGCGCCTCGCGGGTGATCTGCTTCTGGATGCCCGGCACCTTCTCCAGCGGCATCTCGACGCCGAGATCGCCGCGCGCCACCATCAGGGCGTCGGCGGCATCGAGAATATCGGCGAGATCCCGCACCGCCTGCGGCTTCTCGATCTTGGCGAGCAGCCCGGCCCGGCCGCGGGTGATCTTTCGCGCGGCGGCCAGATCCTGGGCGCGCTGGACGAACGACATGGCGATCCAGTCGGCGCCGGCGTCGAGCGCCGCCTCGAGGTCGCGGTGGTCCTTCTCGGTCAGGGCCGGAAAGGGGATCGTCGTGTCGGGCAGGCTGAGGCCTTTCCGGGCGGTCAGCCGGCCGCCGACCTCGACCCGGGTGATGGTCCGCTCGGGATGCGCCTCGATCACGGTGAGGCGCAGCTTGCCGTCGTCGAGCAGCAGGCTGTGACCGGGCTCGAGCGCCGCCAGCACCTCCGGGTGCGGGACGTGCACGCGCTCGGCCGTGCCCGGCGTCGGGTCGGCGTCGAGCACGAAGGTGGCGCCGCGGTCGAGCGTCACGGCGTCGGTCGCGAAGCTGCCGATGCGCAGCTTGGGGCCCTGCAGGTCGGCCAGAATGCCCACCGGCCGGCCGAGATCCTCCTCCACGCTGCGGATCATGCGCACCATCTCGCGCAGCCGCTCCGGCGTGGTGTGGCTCATGTTGATGCGGAACACGTCGGCGCCGGCCTGGAAGAGGCGGGCGATCGCCGCCTGGTCGGCGCTGACGGGTCCGAGGGTGGCGACGATCTTCACGCGCCGCTGGCGTCTCATCGAGAGGGGCTTCCGGGGAAAGGCTGTGGGCTCGGCGGACGCCCTTGCGCGGGCGGCACCGCCATGAAGGAGGGCGAGCCGGGAGGCGGGGGCGGAGCCCCGGTCGGCCGCTGCGAGGACTGCTCGTTGGAATCGGTCAGTTGCACGGTCCAGGTCTGTTGTTCGCCGGTGTCGACCTCGAAGAAGCCGGTCCGGTCGTAGCCACGCGCCAGACAGTCTTCTGTCCCACGAATCGTGAACTCCTTGTCACGCGTGCACATGAAGGCCTGACCGGACCACTCGCCACCCCGGTCGTAATCTACGGCATAGATGTAATAATATCGTGCAACCAGCGTGCCACGGAGCAGCGTCTCGCAGGTGCGGGCCGGCAGGTTCCACCAGCCCTCGGTCGCCCAGCCGTCGCCGTCCTTGTAGCCGACCGCGACCCCGACCCGCCCGGCCGTGTTGTTGCACATCCGGAAATCCGCGCGGGCGGGACTGCCCGCGCCGACGAGCAGCAGGACGGCCGCGCCGATCGCGACGCCGACGGCCGCGGCCCGCCGCACCCCGGTCAGGAGCGCCCCGGTCAGGAGCGCCCGGCGGGCGACGCTGGGAAGGATCTCGCGCGGTGCCATTCCGGTCGGTGTCGTCCCTGCCGGGCCGATCACCTGTCGACCAGAATAGCCCGGAAATCGTTGATGTTGGTGCAGGTCGGCCCGGGCCGCAACAGGTCGCCGAGCCGCTCGAAGAAGCCGGTGGAATCGTTGTCGGCAAGAAACGCGGCGGGATCGAGGCCGAGGCCGCGGGCCCGCGCCAGCGTCGTCTCGTCGACGAAGGCGCCGGCCGGGTCGTCGGCCTTGCCGCCGCCGCCGTCGATGCCATCGGTGTCGGCGGCGAGCGCCGCCACCCCGGACAGGCCGTCGAGGGCGGCCGCGAGCGCCAGCACGTATTCCTGGTTCGGCCCGCCGCGGCCCTTTCCACGCAACGTCACGGTGAGCTCGCCGCCGGAGAGGATCACGGCACGGCGGTGCTGGGCGACGAACTCCTTGGCGATGGCGGCGTGCTGGGCCGCCACGGTGCGGGCCTCGCCCTCCAGCCGGTCGCCGAGCAGCAGGCAGTCGAGCCCGGACGCCCGGACCGCGGCCTCGACCTGCTCGAAGGCGTCCTGCGGCCGCGACACGATCTGGTAGTCGAGATCCGCGAAGGCCGGGTCGCCGGGCTTCGGCGTCTCGTTCGCCGGGTTCTCCAGTGCCGCCTTGATCTCGTCCGGAACGTCGAGGCCGTAGCGGGCGACGATGGCGCGGGCGTCGGCGAGCGTCGTCGGATCCGGCACGGTCGGGCCGGAGCCGATCACGCTCGGGTCGTCGCCGGGAACGTCGGAGATCGCGAGCGTCACCACCCGGGCCGGATGGGCGCGCGCCGCGAGGCGGCCGCCCTTCAGCCGTGAGAGATGCTTGCGGACCGTGTTGATCTCGCCGATCGTCGCGCCGCAGCGCAGGAGCTGGCGGGTGACGGCCTGCTTGGCGGCGAGCGAGATGCCCTCGGCGGGCGCGATCCAGTTGGCCGAGGCGCCGCCCGAGACCAGCACCAGGACGAGATCGTCCGGTCCGGCCGCGTCGGCGAGCGCCAGCGTCTTCTCCGCGCCGGCGAGGCCGGCCGCGTCGGGCACCGGGTGCCCGGCCTCGACCACCTCGATCACCCGGCCCTTGCGGCCGTGGCCGTGACGCGTCACCGCGATTCCAGTCAACCGGTCCTTGGGCAGCCGCAGCTTGTCGAGATAATGCGCCTCGACCGCCTCGACGGTCGCGCCGGCCGCCTTGCCGGCGGCGAGCACCACGACCCGGCCATGCTCGGGAGGGGCGGGCAGCGCCGGGGGCAGGCAGACCGAAGGATGCGCGGCCGCGACGGCCGCCTCGTACAGCTTGACCAGCAGATCGCGGCTCGGGCTCATTGCAACCTCTGATGATTTCGTCGGCGCGCCACGGCAGCGTCGCGGCACGCCGCGGAGCGTTCGCCTTATAAGGCCTCGCCGGGAGAAAGCATCCCGGAGAACTACGCTGGCACCGGGCGCGACCGGCATGCGATCGACGCGCGGCTGGCGGCCCCGCCCGGCCACCCTTATCTTGCCGATGAGCGGAGACCCATCATGACCCAAACCCCCGACCGTCCCGACACCGACGACGCCCTCGGCCCCCTCGACGCGCTCGACCCGGCCGTCCGCACGGCGCTCGAAGCCGCCGTGTTCCGGCGGCTCGTCGCGCATCTGCGCGAGCGCACCGACGTGCAGAACATCGACCTCATGACTCTCGCCGGCTTCTGCCGCAACTGCCTGTCGAACTGGCTCAAGGACGCGGCCGACGCGACCGGCGTGCCGCTCTCCAAGGATCAGAGCCGCGAGGCCGTCTACGGCATGCCCTACGAGACCTGGAAGGCGCAGCACCAGCGCGAGGCGAGCCCCGCCCAGCAGGCCGCCTTCGCCAAGACCCACACGCACGGCTGACCCACACGCACGGCCGAGCGCGCCACGATCCACGGTCGAGGCTTTTCGCCCACACGGCCGGCTTTTTTGCGCGGGCGTGTGGATGATGTGGATCGCGGCCGTCCTGCCCTCGCGTCGCCTTGACGGGCGGGCAGAATTGGCCCGTATCAGCCGAAACACGTTTTCCGTCGAGGACCGACATGCCCGCAACCGCCGCCGCCGCCGATGCCCGTGCCGACAAGAATCGCGCGGAGCGGTTCGCCCAGGACCAGCTCCGCGCCTTCGTCGAGCGCATCGAGAAGCTCGAGGAGGAGAAGAAGGCCATCGCCGACGACATCAAGGACGTGTTCGCCGAGGCGAAGGGCAACGGCTACGACACCAAGGCGCTGCGCGCCGTGATCCGCCTGCGCAAGCAGGACAAGGACGAGCGCGCCGAGCACGAGGCGATCCTGGAGACCTACAAGGCCGCCCTCGGCATGATGTGAGACGCCGCACCCAGGTGGCGCGCCCCGAGGACCGAAACGACTCCCCAAGTGCTCGGTCTCGTGCCCCGGACAAGGCGCGGCAGGCCGCAGGCCTGATGCGCCGCAGAGCCGGGGCCTAGGGCCGCACGACGAGCGCCACGACGGACCGCACGTAAAAGGGTTCCAGAAGTCTCGCCCGATCGCCGCTGGGTCCCGGTTCGCGGCGCGTTGCGCCGCGCCCGGGACACGAGGCTTTGCGTCCTTTGCCGGCGTCGTGATCACGCCCAGATCGCCATGCGCAGGCCGTGGCGGTCGCGCGGCGGCGGATCGGGGAACGGCGTCGCGACGCCGGCGCGAAGGCGTCGCGCCGTGACGGCGCAGGCGAGCGCGTCGAGGAGATCGTCCGGCCCGGCTCCCTTCGGCGGCGGCGCCTCGACCACGACCGCCGGCAGGCCGGCGCCGATCAGCAGAGCGCGCCGCTGCGCCAGCCCGGGCGGATGAGGACGGCTCTTCACCTTCTTGGGCTCGGCGAGCGCCGCCTCGCCGTTCATTCGCCAGAACGCCACCTCGGGATGCACCTCGAAGACACGCGCCGCCAACTCCGGGTCGGCGATCAGCAGCGCGTCGATCTCGCGGATCTTTCCGGTCAGCATGAAGAGCTGGCGCGACACCTTTCGCGGCGGCTCCGAGGTGGCGAGCGCCGCCGCGCAGGCCGCGCCGTAGTCCGGCGCGTGGACGGCCGCCCGCGACGGCACCGAGAACACCGAGGACTGCCGTGCGCCGAGCCGCGGCCGCACGGCGTTCTCCGCCTCGCGGCCGCCCGGGCCGACCCGCTCGGGCAGGCCGATCGGCATGTCGACGGCGATCACGGCCGGCGCTTCCGGCGCCGTGACGATGTCGGCGAAGCGCCGCTCGACCCGCACCCGCACCTCGCTCCCGCTCGGCGTCACATACGCCACCACCCAGCCGCCCGGGCAGCCGTCGACCCCGGCCAGCCATTGATCATCCATAAGCGCTCGTTCTCCCCATGGGGCGGCCTGCGCGGCCTGCTCCGAACCGCGACGATTCCTTGATCGGCGAGGTTCCCACACCGGAAAAAAATGCTCTAGGGTCGCGGCGCCGCTCCGCCCCGCACCCCCGGCGCGAGCCCAAAACTTCCGGAGACAGATCATGACGATCCGACCGCGCCGCAGCGTGCTCTACATGCCGGGCTCCAACCCCCGTGCGATGGAGAAGGCCAAGACCCTGCCGATCGACGCCGTGATCCTCGACCTCGAGGACTCGGTCGCGCCGGACGCCAAGGGCGAGGCCCGCAAGCTGGTCGCCGAGACCGTCAAGGCGGGCGGGTTCGGCCGCCGCGAGGTGTTCGTGCGCGTCAACGGCGTCGACACGCCGTGGTTCAGCGACGACCTCGACGCCGTCGTGCCGGCCAAGCCGGACGTGATTCTCGTGCCGAAGGTGTCGAGCCCGGACACCCTGGAGATGATCGGCCAGCGCCTCCTCGACATGCACGCCGACAGCCGGATCCGCATCTGGATCATGATCGAGACGCCGCTGTCGATCTTCAACATCCAGGCGCTCGCCGCCTGCGCCGGCGACAGCGAGACGCGGCTCGGCGGCTTCGTGATGGGCACCAACGATCTCGCCAAGGAGACGCGGGTGCGCCTGGTGCCCGGTCGCGCGCCGATGACCGGCTGGCTCGCCACCTGCGTGCTCGCCGCCCACGCCTACGGGCTCGACATCGTCGATGGCGTCTACAACACGCTCTCCGACATGGAGGGCTTCGAGCGCGAGTGCCGCGAGGGCCGCGATCTCGGCTTCGACGGCAAGACGCTGATCCACCCGAACCAGATCGCGCCGTGCAACGCCGTCTTCTCGCCGAGCGACGACGAGGTCGTGCTGGCCCGCAAGATGATCGCCGCCTTCGAGCAGCCGGAGAACCGCGGCAAGGGCGTGGTGCAGATCGACGGCCGCATGGTCGAGCGCCTGCACGCCGAGATGGCCCAGCGCACCGTGGCGATCGCCGACGCGATCGGCGCGGGGTGAGAGCGTTTCACCTCTCCCCTGCGGGGAGAAGTCGGGGCTCGCGCGACAGCGCGAGCTCCGGGTGAGGGGTGCCGCCCTCTCGATGATCCATTGGCGTCGGCCCCCCCCCTCACCCCGACCCTCTCCCCGCAGGGGAGAGGCAGTCGCGCCGCACTCGCCGCTTCGTCAGAGGACGTCTGCACCGCCGTCCCGACGCGACCGACCTCTTCGTGGAAGGCGGGGCCCGCGAAGAGCCCGTACCATCACGCCGCCGCGGGGGCGGCCGGTGGTGCCGGTGGCGCCGGGGTGGCCGGCGTCTCGGCGGCGAGCCCGGCCAGCACCGGGGCGAGCCGCTGCAGCAGCGCCGCCTTGTAGAGGGGCTTGGCGATGAAGTCGGTCATGCCGGCCGCGTGGCAGGCGGCGGCATCCTCCGGGAACGCATTGGCCGTGAGGGCGACGATCGGGATGCGGCTCCACGCGCCGCCGAGCGCCCGGATCTCGCGGGCCGCCGTGAGCCCGTCCATCTCCGGCATGCGCATGTCCATGAACACGATGTCGAAGGCGTGGGCGCGCGCCTGCTCGACCGCGTCGCGGCCGTTGGCGGCGATCACCAGGGTCGACGGCACGCCCTGCAGGAGCTTGGCGAAGACGAGCTGATTGGTCGCGTTGTCCTCGGCGAGCAGCACGCGGATCGGCCGCGCCGCCGCGGCGACGGGAGCCGTGATCGCCCCGCCGGCCGCGGCGGCGTCGGCCGCCACCGTCGGTGCGGCCGTCTCGGGGATCCGCAGTGTCAGGGTCACCGTGACCGTGGTGCCGCCGCCGGCCTGCGACTCGACCCGGATGGTGCCGCCCATCAGGTCGATGAGGCGCTTGCAGATGGCGAGCCCCAGCCCGGTGCCGCCGAACCGGCTGGAGATCGAGCGGTCGGCCTGGCCGAACTCGGTGAACAGCCGGTCGATCTTGTCGGCGGCGATTCCGATCCCGGTGTCCCGCACGACGCATTGGAGGGTCGCTTCGGTCGCGTTCCGGCCGGTGCAGTAGAGCTGGACCTCGACCGTGCCGGTGGCCGTGAACTTGATCGCGTTGTCGATAAGGTTGAGCAGAACCTGGCGCAGCCGCGCGCCGTCGCCGATCAGCTCGGCCGGCAGGCCGGGATCGACCAGCACGCGCAGCGTCAGACCCTTGTCGTGCGCCCGCGGCCCGACGATGCAGACGACCTTGCCGACCACGGTGGCGGGCGAGAACGGCGCCGCCTCGAGCTCGAGGCGGCCGGCGTCGAGCTTGGAGAAGTCGAGCACGTCGTTGAGGATGTGCAGGAGGTCGGCGCCCGAGCCGGCGATCGTCTCGGCGAGATGGCGCTGCTCCGGATCCAGCCTGGTGTCGAGCAGCGCCGAGGACAGGCCGATCACCGCGTTCATCGGCGTGCGGATCTCGTGGCTCATCATGGCGAGGAAAGCCGACTTGGCGGCGGTCGCCTCCTCGGCGAGCCGGAGCGCCTTCGCGGTGTGGTCGATCTGCTCGCGCAGGCTGCGCTGCACCTCCTCGTGCTCGTCGGTGGCGCGCTTCAGCGCCCGGATCGGCACCAGATAGGCGCAGACCAGGATCACGGCGCCGGCCACGAGGCCGAGCAGCAGGACGAGCCCGGTCTGGATCAGCAGTGGCCAGAGGTCGGCGGTCGCCCGCACGGTGCCGACGGTCTGGCCCCGCACGATGATCGGCCGCTCGATCGCGTAGGTCGGCGCGGCGAGCACGGGGCCGGCCTCGGCCACCTGCTGGCCCTTGGCATCGACCACCGTCAGGCTCTCGCGGATCCGGTAGTAGTTGATGAAGTCGGCGAGCCGGTGGCCGGCGAACCGCCAGGCGTCGCCCTGGGTGTAGGCGTATTCGGCGATCCGCCGCGCCGCCAGCTCGGCCCGATAGCCGAGCTTGGCCTCCTCCTTGCGATAAAGGTCGAAGCCGAACAGCGCCGGCCCGACCAATGCGGTGAAGATCGTGACGGCCAGCACCACGGTCCGGACGGAGCGGTCGAGGATGGTGAAGGATCGGGACGGGCTCATCGCGCTACTCGATCGGAATGGCGCCGTAGGCTCGGAGCAGATCGAGCCCGGCCGGCGATCGCAGATAGGACAGCAGGCGCCTCGTCTCCGGCCGCGGCTCGCCCTGCGTCACGGCGCAGACCGCCACCCAGAGCGGATAGGTCCGGTCTTCCAGGGAGACGGCACGCGGCTCGACGCCGTCGAGCGCCACCGGCCGCAGATCGAGCTTCTCGGCGCGGAGCTGCAGCACGCTCATCACGGTGAGCGAGCCGTCGATGCGCTGCGCCCGGTCGGCGTTCTCCTGGTCCGTGGTCGCGACCGGCACGCCCGAGCGGCCATAGGCGGCCTCCAGGGCCGCCGCCATTTTCGGCTCGAAGGCGACCAGATAGCCGTTCTCGGATCCGGCCCGGGTGCGCAGGATCACGTTCAGCGGCTTGCCGTCAGGCCAGCGCGGCGACACCTCGCTGTAGAGTCGCGGCAGATCGGCGCTGCGGACGCCGGGCGGCGCCGGATGCGACGAGACGAAGGCCAGCGGCGTGCGCAAGCAGAACGCCTCGACGAATCCCTTGGCGCGCTCGTCCGGCTTCAGGCGCCGGCCCGTCACGGCAATGTCGATGGCGCGTTCCTGCAAGGCGCGCAGTCCGCCGGGCGTGCCGAGGCTCGGCAGCACCTCGACGGTGACGCCGGGCGCGGTGGCCGTGAACGTATCGCCGATCTCCCGCATCGCGGCGAGCGCCATGCCGGTGCCGCCGATCCGCACCACGTCCGCAGCGGCGGCGGCCGGAGCGACCCACGATGCGAGTGCGAGCGCCGCGATGAAGAGACCGCGGCAGGCAGCTTTCCGGGGAACGAAGGCGGCACACGCGGGTCCCACGGGGGACATCTCTCCTCCTGACGGCGCAACCAGTCGTATCCTAGTGAAAGCAGCCGGAAGGTCGAGAGGAGCCAGCAGAATACCGGTTGGTCGAAGTCCTTTTCCGCACCTTTTGGTCGAGCAGGCTAATTCTGTCGGATGTGAGGTGCCGCGCCGGGCTCGGTCAGGCCGGGGCGCCGGCCTGCTCCAGGCCTGCCGTGACGAAGTTCACGGCCTGCGGCGCCGTCACGGCGACGAGAATTTTTTCCATGATGCGGAAATAGCCGAGATCGACCGTGCCCTCCGCCGTCCCCTCGACCGTGCCGGCCGGATCGGCCGGGTCGAGCGTGAGGTCGAATCCTTCCCCGGCATAGCGCAGCCGCGAGCCGGCGGCCGGGACATCGAGCCGCACCACCCGCCCGGCGAACCGGCCGTGCATGCGCAACGTCCCATCGGTGCGCTCGAGGACAAAACCGTCGCGCTGGGGGGCGTCGTCGAAGGCGGCGCGGCTGCCGAAGAACATCGGCTTCACCAGATACGGTCCGCCGTCCTCCGGGCACAGCACGTCGCAGGTGCCGCACTCGTTGCAGGCGTCCGCGAAGGTGCCGATCTGCCGCGGCTTCTGCAGCACGAGCGTGCCGATCGGCTCGGCCGTCCAGCCGTCGGCGGTCTTCATCAGGCGCTCGATCGGCGTCTCGCCGGGCGGGATCGCGAAGGTGAAGTTCGCGTCGTTCGGGCACACCGGGATGCACTTGTCGCAGGTGAGGCAGTCGAACAGCACGAGGTTGGAGTTGATCTTCTTGGGCGGGGTCGAATGCTCCGCCGCGTCGTAGCGTCGGCTCGCCGCGACCTGCGCCGCATAGGCGGCCGTGTTGAGGAGCCGCGCCGCCGAGACCCAGGGCGCGAAGGCAGTGCCCGCCGCCGCGCGCAGATCGGTTCCGGCCGCGAGCGCCGCCTTGCAGGCCGCCGTCTGCTCGGGCGACAGGGCGAGCTTGTCCAGCGCGGTCTCGCCCTGGCCGAACGCCTTGATCACATAGGTGTCGATGTCGTCGGCGCCGAGCTCCGCCATCCTCGCGGTCAGAACCTGGAAGAACCGGTAGCCGCGCCGATAGCCGCCCGGCTTGAGGAAGTTGGTGCACACCGTGACGGGCGTCAGCCCGAGCGCCACCGCATCGGAAAAATTGCCCTCGTCGATGCCGGCCGAGAAGGAGATCGGGAAGCGATCGCCGAACTCTTTCCGGAAGCGGTCGACCAGCGCGATCGCGATCGGGTGCAGGGGCGGGCCGGACAGGTACATGTTCGTCTCGGCGGCCGAAAAGAAGCTCTTGTGGTTGTTCACCACCAGCGTGTTGGAGAACTTCACGCCGAAGCGCCGCCCGAGCTTCTCCGCGAGGAGGCCGAGCCGGTCGACGAAGCCGGTCACCTGCGCCCAGGTCGCGTCCTTGTCGAAGGCGGCATCCGGCACGCTCAGCTCGGTGTAGCCCAGCTTGTCGCGCAACAGCGTCGTGAGCTGATCACGTCCGAGCAGCGTCGGGTTCAGCTTGACGATCACGTCGATCCCGACCTCTTCCAAGAGGAAGGCCGCGATCTTCTCGATCTCCTCGGGCGGGCAGCCGTGGAAGGTCGACAGCGTCAGCGTGTCGGAGAGGCGGGTCGGGAAGGCGAGGTCGCGGAAGCGCGCCCATTCGTCCGGGATCTCGGCGCGCAGCCGCTCGACCACGGCGCTCGCGTCCATCATGCCGGCCATGAAGGCGCGCACCCGCTCGGACCGGATGCCGGCGAGATCGTAGCCGACGCTCATGTCGAACACGGTCTCGTCGAGCCCGGTCACGACGCCGTCGGCCTTCAGCATCTCGATCAGCATCGCGGCCTTGACGTACTCCTCGAGCGACTGCTCGAGCGTCAGCTCCTGCGACCACTCGACGTTGAAGCCGACCGTCTCGACGTCGATGCAGGGGCGCGACAGCTCGAGCCGGTCCTTGATCTGGACCGTCTTCAGCTCGATCACGCGCCCGCCGGCGAGCCACGACGAGACGATGTTCTGCGCCATCTGGGTGTGCGGCCCGGCGGCCGGTCCGAACGGCGTCGCGACGCGGCGACCGTGGAACGACACCGACAAGTCGCGTCCGGGCGTCGCCTGCACGAAGAACTTTTGGGGCAGATCGAACGCCGAGCGCTTGAGGGCGAGTTCGCGGAAGAGGCGTGTGACGAGCACGCCGAGCGGAATGGGGACCAGATCGACCATGGTCCCGAAGCTCGCCGGGCCGCGACCCGACCGCAAGTCGGGCGACTACGGACCGGGAAAACCTCGCATCCGTAAGGGGTTCGCGGCAGCGCCAAAAAGCGCCCAAGAACCCCCATGCGAATACCGGAGCGGCGCCGCCGGCATGGCGGGCGCGGCCTCGCCGTGTTGCTGGCCGGGCGGGTCGCCGATAGCGTGCCGGCCATGACCGCGCCTCCCCCCGCCGCCCCGCCGCCGCTGCCCCCCGGGGGAGCACCGCGCGGCGTATTCGCGCCGTTCCGGCATCGCGACTTCACGGTGCTGTGGAGCGCCACGGTGCTCAGCAATGTCGGCGTGTGGATGTACAACGCCGCTGCCGGCTGGCTGATCGCCGTGCTCGACCCGCGGCCTCTGACCGTCTCGCTCGTCCAGGTCGCCACCCTGCTGCCGATGGCGCTGGTGGCGCTGCCGGCCGGCGCGCTCGCCGACATCGTCGACCGCCGCCGCCTGCTGATCGCCGTCCAGGTCGCCACCATGGCGGCCTCCGCCCTGCTCGGGCTGATCGTGCTCGGCGGCCTCGCCACGCCCGCCCTGGTGCTCGGCTTCACGTTCGCGGCCGGCGTCGGCGCCGCCATGGTGGCGCCGGCCTGGCAGGCCGTGGTGCCGCAGCTCGTGCCCAAGGCCGATCTGCCGAGCGCCGTCGCGCTCAACAGCGTCGGCATCAACATCAGCCGGGCGCTCGGCCCGGCGCTGGCCGGCCTCGCCATCGCGGCGCTCGGCCTCGCCTCGCCGTTCCTGATCAACGCGCTGGGCTTCCTGCTGGTGATCAGCGCACTGGTCTGGTGGCGGCGCAAGCCGGGGCGCGCCAGCCAGCTCCCGGCCGAGCGGTTCGGCAACGCCATCCGGATCGGCCTGCGGCACGCGCGGCGCAACCCGCATCTGCGCGCGACCCTCGCCCGCAGCCTCGGCTTCTTCGTCTGCGCCAGCGCCTACTGGGCGCTGCTGCCGCTGATCGCCCGCGACCTCGTCGCCGGCGGGCCGCAGCTCTACGGCCTGATGCTCGGCGCCATCGGGGTCGGCGCGCTTCTCGGCGCGCTGGCGTTGCCGCGCCTGAAGGCGCGGCTCGGCGCCGACCGGCTGGTCGCGGCGGCGACGCTCGCCACCGCGGCGGCCCTCCTCCTGTTCGCCCTCGCCCGGCATCCCGCCGTGGCGCTGGCGGCGAGCGTGCTGGCCGGCGCGGCGTGGATCCAGGTGCTGTCGAGCCTCAACGTCTCGGCCCAGGTGGCGTTGCCCGACTGGGTGCGCGGCCGCGGGCTCGCCGTGTTCGTCACCGTGATGTCGGCCGCCATGACTCTCGGCAGCCTCCTGTGGGGCAAGCTCGCCGGGCTGATCGGCCTGCCGCTCGCGCTGGTCGCCGCGGCCGCCGGCTTGGTGGCCGCCATTCCCCTGACTCGGCGCGCAAAACTGCAGACCGGGCTCGGCGTCGATCTCTCGCCGTCGATGCACTGGCCGCAGCCGGTGCTGTCGCACGAGGTGGCGCCCGACCGCGGCCCTGTGATGGTGAGCGTCGAGTACCGCATCGATCCGAAGGACCGCGAAGCGTTCCTGGAGAAGCTCGCCGTGATGGAGCACGAGCGCCGTCGCGATGGCGCCTATGCCTGGGGCCTGTTCGACGACGCCGCGACCGAGGGTCGCTATGTCGAGACCTTCATGGTCGAGTCCTGGCTCGAGCATCTGCGCCAGCACGAGCGCATCACCCGCGCCGCCCGCGCCCTGCAGGACGAGATCCGCGCCCTCAATCGCCCCGGTTTTCCGACCGTGACGCATCTGATCGCGACCGATCTCCCGCGCCGAAACCCGCGGCCCGAGGAGGCGGACGAGACGGCGTGAGCCGCCGCCGCCAGCCCCGAACTCCGCTCGTCCCCGCGAAGGCGGGGACCCAGGACGACACGGCAAGACGCTCCTGGATGCCCGCCTGCGCGGGCCTGAGCGGAGCGTGGGGCGACGTGGGAGAGCACCGATCTAAGGTGCGGCGACGCGCAGGATCACCTTGCCCGTGGTGGCGCGGTCGCGCAGTGCCGCGAGTGCTGCCGGCAGATCGTCGAAGCCGAACACGGCACCGACATGCGGGCGGATTTTTCCGTGTGCCGCCAGCTCGGACAGGCGGGCGCCGATCCGCGCCAGCATCGGCCCGTCATGGTCGGGATGGAAGTAGACGCCGATCGCCGCGAGGCGCCGCAGCAAGAGCCGGTTGGCCGGAATCTGCGGGATGGTGCCGCCGGCAAAACCGGTGACCAGCAGGCGCCCGCCCCAGGCGAGCAGCCGCAGGAGATCCTTGCCCTCGCCGCCGACCGAGTCGAGCAGCACGTCGACGCCGCGCCCGTCGGTCGCCGCCATCACGGCCTCGGCGAGCGGCGTCGCGCGGTAGTCGATCGCGACGTCGGCGCCGTGGCTCTTCACCAGCGCGCATTTGTCCGGGCCGCCCGCCGCGGCGAGCACGACGGCGCCGAGCGCCTTCGCCACCTCGACGGCGGCGAGCCCGACGCCGCCGGCCGCGGCCGTGATCAGCACGGTCTCGCCCGGCCGCACCACCGTGCTCTCGGTCAGCGCGACCAGCGCCGTCGTGGTGACGATCGGCAGCGCCGCGGCTTCGGCCGGCGTCAGCCCGTCCGGCACCCGCATCGCGAGGTTTTCACGCAACACGGCGTGGTCCGCGAAGGCGCCGGTCTCGACCTTGCCGGCGACCCGCGTGCCGACCGGGATCGTCACGCCCGCGCCCACCGCCTCCACGGTCCCGGCCAGCTCCTGCCCCATGGTGAAGGGCCGCGCCGGGCGCACCTGATAACGGTCGTCGGCCATCAGGAGGTCGGCGAAGTTCAGCGCCGCCGCCTCGACCCGCACCAGCATCTCGCCCGGCCCCGGCGCCGGTCGCGGCACTTCGCCCGGCGCGAGCCCGTCGATCCCCGGCGCGAGCGAGCGCCAGGCGCGCATCGTGGTGGTCATGACGAAGCCCCTCCGGCCGATCCGGCGCACCGGATCTCGACCAGAACTGTCGCGCATTCACTCACCGGGCGACAAGAGGGCCACGGTGTCGCGCCGTCGCGTTTGCGACGCCGGCGTCACCGCTCCAGCGATGCCCGGATCGCCAGCAGAGCGTGTTTCAGGATAGGGAGGTCGTGGGTGACGGCTTTCCAGATGATCAGACTGTCGACGGTCTGATACTCGTGGCGAGAATGTTTCCCGATCCCGGCGATGTCCTTCCAGCGGACCTCCGGGTGCCGCGCCTTCGCGTCGGCGCCGATATGCCGGCTCGCTTCCGAGATCACCTCGACGCCGCGCTCCACGGCGGAGCGAAGAAGCCACGACCCGGCATAGTCGTCGAAGCTGACGCCGGCGAGCGCCTCCTCGATCCCCCGATGCTCTCGAGCATGTCGTGGATGCGCAGGAGTGGCGAGCGGTCGGGCATCAGAAGACGCGCAGTGCCGTTTTCTCGACCTCGGCCCGGATCAGCGGATGCAGGCCCCGGCGCGTGGTGAGATCCACCCGAATCCCGAGCTGCTCCTCCAGATGACGCTTCGCGGCCACGAGATCGAAGGCGTTGAAGGGGCCCTGGGGATCGTAGTCGACGAACACGTCGACGTCGCTCGCCTCCCCGATCTCGTCGCGCAAGGCCGAGCCGAACAAATACAGGGACGTGACGCCGAGCGCCTTCACGGCGTCGGCCTCGGACCGCAGCCGGTCCAGAACCTCCGCCCTGGACCTGGGCTTCAGGGATGCGGACGTCGTCGTCATGAGCCGAGCGTATCACAGGCGCGCGGACGTCATCAAAGCCCGAAGCCCTGGCCGCGGCCCGCGTCGGTCGCCGGTGCGGTCTCACGCCTCCGCCGGCCGGCCGTGATCGCTGGAATCCCGGCCCGCCACCAGCGCCAGCACGCCCTCCACCACGCTGTCGCCGTTGAGCGGCTGCTCGATCAGGGGAACACCGGCGTCGGCGGCGGCGCGGCGCAGGCGCAGGCTCGGGTCGGCCGTGATCAGAAGCGCGGGCAGGCGGGCGCGGCGGCGGCGCAGCCGGGCGACGAGATCGAGGCCCGCCATGTCGGGCAGCCGCGCCTCGGTCACCACGCAGGCGAGGTCGGCGAGGTCGTCGGAGGAGAGAAGGTCGGCGGCGCAGGCGAAGGCGCGCACCGCGAAGCCTTCCACCCCGAGCGCGAAGCGCAGCGCGTGGCGCAACGCCGGGTCGCCGTCGACGACCACGATGGTCGGCAGGGACGCGGCGTCGCGGTGATCGCCGGCGCCGTTCGGTGTGGCGCCGTCGCGCGCGGGGTCGTTCCGGGCCGGATCGTTCCGTGTCATGGCGCTCGACCACGGGCTCCGCCGATGGCCGCGCGCGTCCGACGCGCGGCGGCGTCTCGATTGGATCGGGCCGCCGCCGCTCGCGGCGCGGATGCCGGCGGGGACCGCAGGCGAGAAGAGACCAATCCCCGGGCGGTGTCTTGACGCCGCTCAAAATGACGCCGGCGTCGCGACGGAGCGGCGGGCGGGGGCGGCGCGCCGGTCAGCGCACCGGGTCGGCGGAGCCGGCCGGCTGGTCCTCGAGCGCGGCCAGGAGGGTCATGCGCACCAGCTCGGAGAGGCTGACCGCGCGCATCTTGGTCATCACGTTGGCGCGGTAGATCTCGACGGTGCGCGGGCTGATGCCGAGGTCCCAGGCGATCGTCTTGTTGGGCTTGCCGGCGACCAGCCCGTCCAGAACCTCGCGCTCGCGCCGCGACAGCGCGGCGATGCGGGTGCGCAGGTCGTTGCGCGCCGCCTCGCGCTCGGCGGCGCTGGCGGCGGCGGCGAGCGCGGTGCGGATCGAGACCAGCAGCACCTCGTCGTCGAACGGCTTCTCCAGGAAGTCGACGGCGCCGTTCTTCATCGCCTCGACGGCCATCGGCACGTCGGCGTGGCCGGTGATGACGACGACGGGCATGCGGACCTCGCGGGCCCGCAGCGTCTTCAGAAGCTCGACGCCGCTCACCTCCGGCATCTTCACGTCGGTGACGATGCAGCCCGGCGCGACGTCCGGCAGCGCCTGCAGGAAGGCCGTCGCGGTCTCGTAGGTGGCGGTGCGGAAGCCGGCGGCGCGCAGCAGGAAGTCGAGCGACTTGCGCACCGATTCGTCGTCGTCGATGACATGAACGACGGCACCCTGAACGACCCCGCCATGAACGACCGCGTCAGCCGACATCGCCGAGCTCCTCGCCCACCACGGCCGGCAGTGTAAACCGGAACGACGCGCCGCCGCCAGGGCAGGGCTCGGCCCAGATGCGGCCGTCGTGCCCCTCGACGATGGTGCGCGAGATCGACAGGCCGATGCCCATGCCGTAGGCCTTGGTGGTGGCGAAGGGCTGGAACAGCTGGCCGGCGATCTCGGACGCGATGCCGCTGCCGGTGTCGGCGACCTCGATCATGATGCTTCGGTCCGGGCCGGGCGCGGTCGCCACCGTGAGGATGCGCTGCGGCGAGGCCTCCATGGCTTCCATGGCGTTGCGCATCAGGTTGAGCAGCACCTGCTGGATCTGCACCCGGTCGACGAACACGCGATCGGCGGCCGGGTCGAGCATCAGCCGCACCCGCACGCCGCTCTCGCGGGCGCCGACCAGCGCCAGCGCGCTCGTCTCCTCGATCAGCGCCTTCAGGCTCTCGACCCGCTTCTCGGGCTCGCGGTTGGCGACGAAGTCGCGCAGCCGGCGGATGATCTGGCCGGCGCGCAGCGACTGCGCCACCGCGGCGTCGATCGCCTCGCGCACCATCACGAGCTTGTCCTCGGCCGGGTCGGCGAGCAGGCGGCGCGAGCCGGTGAGATAGTTGGCGATCGCCGACAGCGGCTGGTTCAGCTCGTGGGCGAGCGCCGAGGCCATCTCGCCCATGGCGGTGAGGCGGGAGACGTGCAGCAGCTCCGACTGCAGGCGCTGGAGCTGCGCCTCGGTCTCCTGCCGCTCGGTGAGGTCGCGCACGAAGCCGGTGAAAAAGCGCCGGCCGTCGGAGCGCATCTCGCCGACCGTCAGGGCGATCGGGAAGGTCGTGCCGTCCTTGCGCTCGCCCACGACCACGCGCCCGGTGCCGATGATGTGGCGCTCGCCCGTGCCGAGATACCGTTCGATGTGGTGTTGATGCGCCTCGCTGTAGGGCTGCGGCATCAGGATTCCGAGCGTCTTGCCGCGCACCTCGGCGGCCGTGTAGCCGAACAGGCGCTCGGCGGCGGTGCTGAACAGCTCGATGCGGCCGCGCTCGTCGGCGATGATCACGGCGTCCGGCACGTTGGAGAGGATCGACTGAAGGTGCGCCTCGCGGGCCATCAGGCCGCGGGTGCGGGCCGCCGCCTCGTCGCGGGCGAGGCGCAGCCGCTCGCCGAACACCGCCATGCCGAGCCCGATCAGCCCGAAGGTGGCGCCGGAAATCAGCGCCGGCCCGGTCGCCCCGAGCGGCGGGCCGAACGGCATCAGGTGCAGGCCGAGCGCCAGCACGGTCGCGAGCACGCCCGGGCCGAGCCCGCCGAAGGCGCCGACGATCAGCACCGGCGGCACCATGAAGACGAGGTCGGCCTGCGCCTCGCTGAGGCCGGACGCTGCCCGGTGCAGCAGGAAGGCGACGACCGGCAGCGCCGCCCCGGCGATGTACCAGACGGCCCGCTCGCGCACCGGCCGCGCCCGCCCCGACGGCGGCAGGATCGCGGCCGCGGTGGGCGGGTCCGACGATCGCAGCTCGATCTCCGCCATCCTGGATCTCCGCCCTCCTGGATCTCCGCCGGTTCGGTCAGCGGGCCGTGGGGGCTCGGCCGTCCGGATTGCTCCGGGACAGCCCTTAGGGACCATACCCGAATTTCGCCGGGCCGTCCGCGTTCCTACGTTGCAAGATGGCTTTCCAGTCCCCGGGCGAGCCAGCCCCCGAGCGAGCCGGCGCCGATGTTGATGCAGAACGCGCAGACGTTGAGCCCCACCCACCCGGCCAAGCCGGCGGATCGGTGGTCCGCCGAGCAGGGCGTCGACGGGGCGCCCGGCCTCGACGCCCTGGGGGTGCGGATGGCTTTCGCCCGGAATGCCGAGATTTTCGGCGAGGGCGAGCCGACGACCTACGTGTACAAGGTGATCGCGGGCGCCGCCCGCACCTACAAGGTGCTGGACGACGGCCGCCGGCAGATCAGCTCGTTCTATCTGCCCGGCGAGGTGTTCGGCCTGGAGGCGACCGCGGCCCACCATTGCTCGGCCGAGGCGGTGACCCGCTCGGTGCTTCTGGTGATCAAGCGTAGCGCCCTGGTGTCGCTCGCCGAGGCCGAGCATCGCGTCTCCCACATGCTGTGGGCGCTGACGGCGCGCGAGCTGCAGCAGGTGCGCACCCACATGCTGGTGCTGATCCGCAGCGCCCAGGAACGGGTCGCCTGCTTCCTGCTCGAGCTGGCCGAGCGGATGGGGACGACCGACCAGATCGAGCTGCCGATGTCGCGCCAGGACATCGCCGACTATCTCGGATTGACGATCGAGACGATCTCGCGGACTCTCACCCAGCTCGAGAGCACGGGCGCCATCGCGGTGCCGACCTGTCGGCGCATCGTGTTGCGCGATCGCAAGGCGCTGAAGCGCCTGCACGCCTAGAAGCCTCCTCGGTGGTCCCCTTGGGCGTCCCGGGAGAGACCGGGCCGAGGAGTTGTGTCATGCCGGCGAAGACGCCGACCGATCCGCCCGGCGAGATGCCGGGGCTTCCCCCGCTCGATTATCCGTCCAGCACCGGTCCGTCCGGTTCACATGGGACCGGCACCGGTCCGTCCGGCGCCCGTGCGAGCGCCGGCGAGCGCGCGCCGGCCTGCGCCGACCAGCCGGCGGGCGAGACCGGCCGGGCCGCACCCGAGCCCGGGGCCGACTCCGGACCGGATCCCGCGTGCGGGCCGGAGGACGCCGACCAAGCCTTCACCGACCAGGCCTTCACCGACCAAGCCTTCTCGGAGGCGCTGCACGACGGCGCCGAGTTCGGCCGCAAGATGCTCGCGGCGTTCGAGACCAACCTGACCGCCGGCTTCGGTTTCGCCGCCGCCATGGCGGAGACCACCTCGGTGCCCGACATGATCGCGCTGTCGAGCCGCTTCGCCGCCCGCCAGCTCGAGACCGCGCTGGTGCAGGGCAAGGATCTCTGGACCACCGGCGAGAAGGTGATGAGCGACGCGGCGCGCGGCTTCGCGCCGGCCGGCGGCGACGATCCCGAGGATGCCGGCCGGCGCTGACCAGCCCGCGGCATCCGACCTTTTGCCGTCTGCCTGTCGTGATGCTCCGCGGCGCCCGTCGCGGATGCGGAATTGACCGCCGTCAACACCCGGGGTCGCCCCGATCCTATCCTTAGGCATTGCTTCGCCGACCTCCGGCGGGGCCGGAAAGGAGACCACCCGAGATCCGAAAAGGAGACCATCATGGCCGAGACCGAGACTGTCGTGCAGGCCCCCGCGACACAGCCGTCGCAGGTGCCGACGCCGCCCGCCCCGCGGGCGCTGGCCGGCCGCGATCCCTTCGAGCGGCTGCGCCGCCAGATGGACCGCTTGTTCGAGGACTTCGGACGCGGCTTCGACGTCCCGTTCGGCAGCGGCTTCTTCGCCATGCGGCCGCCGCTGCTCGCCGACGAGGCCGGCGTCCGCCGTCCCGCCGTCGATCTGGTCGAGACCGACACGGCCTATCAGATCACGGCCGAGTTGCCCGGCATCCCGCCGGAGGCCGTCCAGGTGACGCTCGCTGACGGCATCCTCACCATCAAGGGCGAGAAGAAGGAGGAGCGTGACGAGACCCGCGAGGGCTGGCACGTGGCCGAGCGCCGCTTCGGATCGTTCCAGCGGTCGTTCCAGCTGCCCGCCGGCATCGCCGAGGACGCCATCGCGGCGCGGGTCGCCGACGGCGTGCTGACCGTCACGGTGCCCAAGGCGGCGGTGCCGTCCAAGACCGCCAAGACGATCGCCGTGGAGACGAAGGGCTGAGCGCCGAGCGGCCGACGGGCCGAGCACGGGGAACCGGGCGCGGGGACGGGGGCAGCCGCGACGCTGCCCAACAGGTGAGGAGCGAGCCATGTCCTATGCGACCGTGATGGTTCATGTCGGCATCGACGCGGCGTCGGACGCCCGCGTGCGGCTGGCGAGCGGCCTCGCCGAGCGGTTTCACGCGACCCTGATCGGCGTCGCAGGGGTCGGGCCGCGGCCCCCCTTCGCGGCGGAAGGCCTGGTCGTCGACTTCGGCCCCTCGGCCGAGGAGAAGCAGGCGATGACCGAGGAGCTCGGCGGCCTGGGGGCGCATTTCCGCGCCCTGGTCGGCCCCGTCGGCCGGCCGGTCGAATGGCGCGGCAGCCTCGACTTTCCGATCGAGGCGGTGTCGCGGGCGGCGCGCGCCGCCGACCTGATCGTGATCGGCAGCGGGCCGCAGCCGGACGACGTGTTCCGCTCGCTCGACCCCGGCAGCGTCATCCTGCGGGCCGGCCGGCCCGTGGTGCTGGTGCCGGCCGGCGTCGAGACGCTGGTGCCCGCCAAGGTCCTGGTCGCCTGGAAGGACACCCGGGAAGCGCGCCGCGCGCTGACCGATGCGCTGCCCGTCCTGCACGAGGCCGACAAGGTGATGGTCGCCGAGGTCTGCCCGGCGGCCGACGCGGCCGCCGCCCGGCAGAACCTCGACGAGGTCGGCCGTTATCTGGCCCGCCACCGCATCGCCGTCGCGGCGACCGTCACGCTGCACGACGAGGGCAGCGCGACCGACGCGCTGGTCCGGCTCGCCCGCGAGGAGCGCGTCGACCTGATCGTCGCCGGCGGCTACGGCCACAGCCGGCTCGGCGAATGGATGTTCGGCGGGGTGACGCGCGGGCTTCTGACCGGGAGCCCGGTCTGTTGCCTGCTGTCGCACTGAGCCATACTGCGCACCGAAATACCGTCGGCGGTGTGGACAGTGCGGAGAGCGACATGGGTGCGGGTGCGGCGATCGACGACCGCGACGTCCTCCTGGTGGTGGACGTCCAGAACGACTTCTGTCCCGGCGGCGCGCTGCCGGTGCCGGACGGCGACGCCGTGGTGGCGCCGATCGTGCGGCTCGCCGAGACGTTCCGGCACGTCGTGCTGACCCAGGACTGGCATCCGGCCGGGCATCACTCCTTCGCCTCGGTCCATACGGGGCATAAGCCGTTCGATCAGGTGACGCTGTCCTATGGCGCCCAGATCGTCTGGCCGGACCATTGCGTGCAGGAGACCGAGGGCGCGGCGTTCCATCGACACTTGCGGATCCCCCACGCCGCCCTCGTTCTCCGCAAAGGCTTCCGGCGCGAGATCGATTCCTACTCGGCCTTCTTCGAGAACGACCGCCGGACCCCGACCGGCCTCGCCGGCTATTTTCGCGAGCGCGGCTTCGGGCGTGTGGTGATGGTCGGGCTCGCGCTCGACTTCTGCGTCCGTTTCTCTGCCGAGGATGCCAAGACGCTGGGCTTCGAGGTGACCGTGGTCGAGGAGGGCTGCCGCGGCATCGATGTCGACGGCTCGGTCGCCGCCACCCGACGGGCGTTGGTGGATCTCGGCGTGACCCTCGCCGAGACGATGTGACGGCGGCTCCGATCCGCCGAGGGAGCCGGCCGCATCGCGAACCGGAGGACGGCATGTTCGTCGATCGTCGTGACGCCGGGCGGCGCCTCGCCGCCGCGCTGACGGATCTGAGAAACGAGGCGCCCGTGGTGCTGGCGCTGCCGCGCGGCGGCGTGCCGGTGGCGGCCGAGATCGCGGCGGCGCTCGAGGCACCGCTCGACGTCCTGATCGTCCGCAAGATCGGGCTGCCCGACCAGCCGGAGCTGGCAATGGGCGCTGTCGCCGAGGGCGACCCGCCGATCGTGCTGCGCAACGAGGATGTGATCCGGGCCGCGCGGGTCGACGCGGCGACGTTCCGGGCGGCCTGCGCCGACGAGCAGGCCGAGATCGCCCGCCGGCAGGCCCGGTACCGGGGCGGCCGGCCGCCCGCCGCGATCGTCGGACGGACCGTCATCCTGGTCGACGACGGCCTCGCCACCGGCGCGACCGCGCGGGCGGGGTTGCGCGCGCTGCGGCGGAGCGGTCCGGCCCGGCTGGTGCTCGCCGTCCCGGTCGGCGCCCCCGACAGCCTCGCCGCCCTGCGGGAGGAGGCGGACGTTGTCGTCTGTCTCGATGCGCCCGCCTGGTTCCCGGCGATCGGCGCCTTCTACGAGGACTTCCATCAGGTGCCGGACGCCGAGGTGCTGGCCGCGCTGGCCGGCCGGCATGCGCCCGAACGATCCGGCCCGCGTTAGCCGACCGTCGGCGTCGGCCAGGCGCGCATCGCCATCGCAGCGACGGCGTGCAGATCGTCGCGCGTCGCGCCGCCGGCGGCGTGCACCGACATGCCCTCGAGCACGGTCGCGACGAAGCAGGCGAAGCCTTTCGGATCGAGGTCGGCGGGCAACTCGCCCGCCGCCTTGGCCGCGAGCAGGCGCTCGCACACCATCCGCTCGCCCTCGCGGCGGCGATCGATCAGCTCCTGGTGGACATCCTGGGCCATGTCGGAGCAGGCGACGGTGCCGCGCACCAGCAGGCAGCCGGGCGGATTGCAGGCGTCGGTCATGAAGTCGGCGGTGCCGTGCAGGAGGCGCGCGACCATCTCGCGCGCGCTCGGGGCCGCCAGCGCCTCGTCCCAGAACTTGGTGCGGACCGCGACGTAGCGCTCCAGGACCTTGCGGAACAGGCCTTCCTTGTTGCCGAACGCAGCGTAGAGGCTCGGCGGCGCGATGCCGATCGCCTGGGTCAGCTCGGCGATCGAGGCGCCCTCGTAGCCGCGCCGCCAGAACACCTGGAGGGCGCGGTCCAGGGCCTCGTCCATGTCGAAGGTACGCGGGCGTCCCAGGGCCAAGTCGGTTCACCTTCTTGTTTTTTACTGATCGCTATATAAGTGCCTTGACGCGCCCCGTCCAGGCCTTTATGTAGTGCCCACTAAAGAAGTGGACGGAGCGCAGCATGACCCCCCAACGTACCATTCTGGCCGGCACCGCGCTGGTGGCGATCGTCGCGGCCGGAATCGCCGGCGTGACGCAGCTCGGCGTCGGCCCGGCCCGCTCGAGCACGCCGGCGGCTGCCGCGCCGGCCGCCGTGCCGGTGTCGGTCGCCACGGTGGAGCGGCGGCCCGTCGCCCTGTTCGACGAGTTCTCCGGCCGCCTGGAGGCGGTCGAGCGGGTCGAGGTGCGGCCGCGGGTGGCCGGCGCCGTGCAGAACGTGCACTTCGTCGAGGGCGCGCTGGTGCGCGAGGGCGACCTCCTGGTCACCATCGATCCCGCCCCCTACGCGGCCGAGGTGGCCCGCGCCGAGGCGCAGGTCGCCGCCGCCGAGGCGCGGCTCGCCCTCACCCGCAACGACCTGGAGCGCGGCCAGCAGCTGTTCGGCTCGCGCACCGTGTCGCAGCGCGACCTCGACCAGCGCGTCAACGCCGAACGCGAGGCCGCCGCCAACCTGCAGGCCGCGCAGGCGAGCCTGGCGACCGCCCGGCTGAACCTCGAATGGACGCAGGTGCGCGCCCCGGTGTCCGGCCGGGTCGGGCGCCAGGACGTGACGGTCGGCAACTTGGTGGCGGCCGGGGCGACGGCGCCGGTGCTCACCACCCTGGTCTCGGTCGATCCGATCTACGCCCGCTTCGACGCCGCCGAGGGGGCGGTGCGCCGCGCCCTCGAGGCGATCGCCGCGGCCGAGCGGACCGACGACGCCCACACGGCGGTCGACCGCATCCCGGTGCTGCTCGACCGCGGCGCCGGCGAGCCGCTCGTCGGCTCCGTGCAGCTCATCGACAACCAGGTCGATCTGCGCACCGGCACGGTGCGGGTGCGCGCCGTGTTCGACAATCCGCGCGGCGCCCTGATGCCGGGCCAGTTCGTCCGGTTACGCATGGGCCAGCCGAAGCCGGAACCGGCCCTGCTCGTCAACGAGCGCGCCGTCGGCACCGACCAGGACAAGCGCTTTGTCCTCGTCGTCGGCGACGACAACAAGGCGACCTACCGGGTGGTCGGGCTCGGCGCCGCGACCGACGGGCTGCGCATCGTGACGAACGGCCTCGCCGAGGGCGAGCGCATCGTCGTCAACGGCCTCCAGCGGGTGCGCCCCGGCGCCGTGGTCGACCCCAAGCCCGTCGGCATGGACACGGCCTCGTGGTCGAAGCCCGACGGCGTGAGGGTGAGCGAGGCGCAGTAGCGCACACGCATCCTCACGAGCGCCTTCGGTCCGTCGATCGACGACCGCATCCCCGACTTCCGCTCATCCCCGCGCAAGCGGGGATCCAGGGGCCCAATGCCGTATCGCCCCTGGGTTCCCGCCTTCGCGGGGACGAGCGGAGAATCGCCGGCATAGCGAGTGGCCGCGACTGCCGCTTCGCGCCGCCCCGGAACGACCAGATCAGAATCCCGGTCGTGATTGAAACGGACCACCCCCGATGTCGTTCTCCCGCTTCTTCATCGATCGCCCGATCTTCGCCGGCGTCCTGTCGGTGCTGATCTTCCTGGCCGGTCTCCTCGCCATGCGGGTGATGCCGATCTCGGAATATCCCGAGGTTTCGCCGCCCTCCGTCGTGGTGCGCGCCACCTATCCGGGCGCCGCGCCGCGCGTCATCGCCGAGTCGGTCGCGACCCCGATCGAGGAGGCGGTCAACGGCGTCGAGGGCATGCTCTACATGGAGAGCCAGGCCACGACCGACGGCCTGATGACGCTGACCGTCACGTTCCGGCTCGGCACCGACCCGGACAAGGCGCAGCAGCTCGTGCAGAACCGTGTCGCCCAGGCGGAGCCGCGCCTGCCCGAGGACGTGCGCCGGCTCGGCATCACCACGGTGAAGAGCTCGCCCAACCTCACCATGGTGGTGCATCTGCTCTCGCCCAACGACCGCTACGACATCACCTATCTGCGCAACTACGCCGTCCTCAACGTGCGCGACCGGCTCAAGCGCATCGAGGGCATCGGCGACGTGCAGATCTTCGGCGGCGGCGACTACGCGATGCGGGTGTGGCTCGATCCGCCGAAGCTCGCCGAGCACGGCCTCTCGCCGGGCGACGTGGTGCGCGAGATCCGCGCCCAGAACGTCCAGGCGGCGGCCGGCGTGATCGGCGGCCCGCCCAACGCCGCCGGCCTCGACTATCAGCTCTCGGTCAACGCGCAAGGGCGCCTGGAGACCGCGGAAGAGTTCGGCGAGATCATCGTCAAGACCGGCGCCGACGGCGCCGTGGTGCGGCTCGCCGACGTCGCCCGCATCGAGCTCGGCGCCTCCGAATACGCGCTGCGCTCGCTCCTCAACAACAAGTCGGCCGTGGCGCTCGGCATCTTCCAGTCACCGGGCTCCAACGCGCTCGCCATCTCGGACAACGTCCGCAAGACCATGGCCGAGCTGCAGGGCGCCATGCCGGAGGGCGTCGCCTACTCGATCGTCTACGATCCGACCCAGTTCATCCGCGCCTCGATCGAGGCGGTCGTGCACACGCTGCTCGAGGCGATCGCGCTCGTCGTGCTGGTCGTGATCGTCTTCCTGCAGACCTGGCGCGCCTCGATCATCCCGCTGCTCGCCGTGCCGGTGTCGATCGTCGGCACCTTCGCCGTGATGCACGCCTTCGGCTTCTCGATCAACGCGCTCACGCTGTTCGGCCTGGTGCTGGCGATCGGCATCGTGGTCGACGACGCGATCGTCGTGGTCGAGAACGTCGAGCGCAACATCGAGTCGGGTCTGTCGCCCCTGGAGGCGAGCTACCGGGCCATGGAGGAGGTGTCGGGGCCGATCATCGCCATCGCCCTGGTGCTGGTCGCCGTGTTCGTGCCGCTCGCCTTCATCTCCGGCCTCACCGGCCAGTTCTACCGGCAGTTCGCCCTCACCATCGCGATCTCGACCGTCATCTCGGCCGTCAACTCGCTCACCCTGTCGCCGGCCCTCGCCGCCCTTCTGCTGAAGGGCCACGACGCGCCCAAGGACGTGGTGACGCGGGTTCTCGACCGCGCGCTCGGCTGGTTCTTCCGCGGCTTCAACGCCGCGTTCCGCAAGAGCTCGGACGCCTACGGCAGCAGCGTCGGAAGGATCATCTCGCACCGCGCGATCGCGATGGGGCTCTATCTGGCGCTGGTCGGCGCCACCTTCGGTCTGTTCCACGTCATTCCGGGCGGTTTCGTGCCCGGCCAGGACAAGCAGTACCTAGTCGGCTTCGCGCGCCTGCCCGACGGCGCGACGCTCGACCGCACCGAGGAGGTGATCCGGCAGATGAGCGACATCGCCCTGAAGACCGAGGGCGTGCAGGACGCCATCGCGTTTCCGGGTCTTTCCATCTCGGGCTTCACCAACTCGTCCAACGCCGGCATCGTCTTCGTCGGCCTGAAGCCGTTCGAGGAGCGCAAGAGCGCGGCGCTCTCCGGCCCGGCGCTGGCCATGGAGCTGAACAAGAAGTTCGCCGTCATCGAGGAGGCCTTCGTCGCCATGTTCCCGCCGCCGCCGGTCGAGGGGCTCGGCACCATCGGCGGCTTCAAGCTGCAGATCGAGGACCGCACCGGCCAGGGCTACGGCGCCTTGAAGACCGCCGTCGACGCCTTCACGGCCAAGGCCATGCAGACGCCCGAGCTGGTCGGCACCTTCTCCAGCTTCCAGATCGACGTGCCGCAGCTCTATGCCGACATCGACCGCACCAAGGCGCGCCAGCTCTCGGTGCCGGTCGCCGACGTGTTCGAGACCCTGCAGGTCTATCTCGGCTCGGCCTATGTGAACGACTTCAACAAGTTCGGCCGCACCTACTCGGTGCGGGTCCAGGCCGACGCGCCGTTCCGGGCGCGGCCCGAGGATCTCGGCGTGCTGAAGGTGCGCTCGACCACGGGCGAGATGATCCCGCTCGCCGCCGTGCTGAAGGTGCAGCCGTCGTCCGGGCCGGAGCGCGCGATGCGCTACAACGGCTTTCTCGCGGCCGACATCAACGGCGCCGCGGCGCCCGGCTTCTCCACCGGCCAGGCCCAGGACGCCATTGCCCGCATCGCCAAGGAGACGCTGCCCAAGGGCTTCGACTTCGAGTGGACCGAGCTGACCTATCAGGAGATCCTCGCCGGCAACTCGGGCGTGATCGTGTTCCCGATCGCGATCCTCCTGGTGTTCCTGGTGCTGGCCGCCCTCTACGAGAGCCTGACGCTGCCGCTCGCCATCATCATGATCGTGCCGATGGGGCTCCTCGCCGCCATGACGGGCGTGTGGATCGCCGGCGGTGACAACAACATCTTCACCCAGATCGGGCTCGTCGTGCTGGTCGGCCTCTCCGCCAAGAACGCCATCCTGATCGTCGAGTTCGCCCGCGAGCTGGAGTTCTCCGGCCGCTCGCCGGTCGCCGCGGCGATCGAGGCGAGCCGGCTGCGGCTGCGGCCGATCCTGATGACCTCGATGGCCTTCGTCATGGGCGTGCTGCCGCTGGTCGTCTCGACCGGCGCCGGCGCCGAGATGCGCCGCGCCATGGGCGTCGCGGTGTTCTCCGGCATGATCGGCGTGACGCTGTTCGGCATCGTGCTGACGCCGGTGTTCTACGTGCTCTTGCGCGCCCTCACCGGCAACCGCCCGCTCAAGCACACCGGCGCCGCACCGGCCCATGCGGCCGCCGGCGCACCGGCCGCCCCCGTCGCACCGCACGGCGCCCCGGCGGAGTGAGGACGTCACGCCAGGTCGGGAGCGGCCTTTCGATGGCTCGGCACCCCCTCACCCGACGCGCTGCGCGCGTCGACCTCTCCCCGCCGGGGAGAGGTGAAGGGCCCCGCGCTTCGCGGACCTTGCACGGGTCAGCCGAAATCCGTGCGCCGTTCTGCCGGCGCAATCACGAACCGTCGAGATAACGAACTGAGGCGCGAAAAACTCGGGTCACCTCTCCCCGGCGGGGAGAGGTCG